>NZ_JBIRFA010000039.1:0-74733 GCF_044327205.1 Kitasatospora sp. NPDC018058
GGCAATCTGGGCCCGGTCACTATCCCAGGACGCGCTGACCAGCACGTTCACCGCGCAACACCTGCCAGAAGGTCGATTTCCTGCGGAACCCCGGTGAGTGCATTGTGAGGGCGGGATCGGGGCAGCTGGCTCCGAGCTGCTTTCCCTGGTGGTCGCGGCAGCCGCACCGGCGGTAGACGTGCCCGGCGTGGGCTGCGGAGCGCATGGTGATCACTTCCTGCGGGTCGTACGAACGGCCACGCTCATGGTCTCCCGGCGGGCGTCAGCAGCCGGTGAACCCCCGCACTCACTCCATACTCACAAACGGGCTGAATGGTGCCCTGACCTGCGGCGATCCCTTGTCGTGGCGACAAGGGGTCGTGGACTCGCTGGCGCTGTGCTCGGTGTCGCAGGGCGTAGCGTCCCGATATGACCGCTGAGCACGGGCTTGAGAGCATCCGGATCATCGCGCCCTGCGGAGCCGGCTTCGCCCGGATTGCTCACCTGTCGTGGGCGAGGCCGGCCAATCCGGGCGATGCCAGCCTGCGCATACCGATACGTGGGCTTGACCTGCGGCGACGACTCTCCGAGCCCCGCAGGTGGCCGGTTGCGAGAGCGAGGAGGTCGCCCGGCGCTTCATCCAGGGCACCGTCGCCAAACAGGGCGTCGATGAAGGCGAGTTGACGATCCACTCCGGGCGGGGCCGGCGCAACCTGTGGCTGGGGACCCTGGACCGGCTCGGCCTCGGATTCGACTCCTGGCAGTTCGGCTGTTTTCCCGGCTGGAGCCGGGGCAGCAGCCGGCAAACGGGAATTTCGGGGTCACGCCGTCCGGCAGCCTATTATCGCTTCTTGGGCCTGTGGACCTGATCCCCGGCTCACCAGGTACGGAGAGGCGTCACCCGGCCTGCTGCCGATGCGTACCCGAGGAAACCCGTGAGCACCGAACAGTCCGTCCCCGTCCCGCAGGTCCTTCATGAGGCCGGCCGCCGACGGACCTTCGCCGTGATCAGCCATCCGGATGCGGGCAAGTCCACGCTCACCGAGGCGCTGGCGCTGCACGCGCGGGCGATCACTTCTGCCGGTGCGGTGCACGCCAAGGGTGACCGACGCGGCGTGACCAGCGACTGGATGGAGTTGGAACGCGAGCGCGGTATCTCGGTGACCTCGGCCGCATTGCAGTTCGGCTATCGCGGCCACGTGATGAACCTGGTCGACACCCCCGGCCACGCCGACTTCTCCGAGGATACCTACCGGGTGCTGGCCGCCGTCGACTGCGCGATCATGCTGGTCGACGCGGCCAAGGGCCTGGAGGAGCAGACCCGCAAACTCTTCGCGGTCTGCCGCCATCGCGGCCTCCCCGTGATCACCTTCATCAACAAGTGGGACCGGCGCGGTCGGGATGCACTCACCCTGCTCGAGGACATCGAGACGCACCTCGGGATCACCCCCGTCCCGGTCGTCTGGCCGGTCGGCAACGCCGGCAACCTGCGCGGCCTGGTCGAAGCGGGGAACACCGAGCAGATGCTGCGCTACACCAAGGTGCCGGCCGGCACGCACGCCGCCCTCGAGGAGCAGCTCACCTCCGAGAAGGCCGCCGAGCAGGAGGGCGAAGCCTGGACGACCGCGCTGGAGGAACTGGAGCTGGTGCTCTCCTCCGGCCCCGGCTACGACCAGGAGGCCTTCGAGGCCGGCAAGATCAGCCCGGTCTTCTTCGGCGCCGCGCTGACCAACATCGGTGTGAAGCCCCTGCTGGACGCCGTGGTCGACCTCGCTCCGGCTCCCGGGCCCCGCCCGCTGGCCAAGGGCGGCAGCCGCGAGGTCGGCGAGGAGTTCTCCGGCCTGGTGTTCAAGATCCAGGCGAACATGGACCCGGCCCATCGCGACCGGATCGCCTTCGTCCGAGTCTGCTCCGGTGTCTTCGAGCGCGGCATGCACGTCACCCGCGCGGCCAGCGGCCGCTCCTTCGCAACCAAGTACGCACACACCGTCTTCGGGGCCGAGCGCACCGTGGTCGACACCGCGTACCCCGGCGACGTGGTCGGCCTGATCAACGCGAGCGCGCTGCGGGTCGGTGACACCCTCTTCACCGGCAAGAAGACCGAGTTTCCCCCGCTGCCCGCCTTCGCCCCCGAGTACTTCGCGGTGGCACGGCCCAAGGACATCAGCCGTTCCAAGCAGTTCCGCAAGGGCGTCGCCCAACTCGATGAGGAAGGCGTGATCCAGGTGCTGGTCTCCGACCGGCGTGGCGACCAGTCGCCGGTCATGGCTGCGGTCGGTCCGATGCAGTTCGACGTGATCCTGCACCGGATGGAGCACGAGTTCTCTTCCCCGATCACCCTCGACCAGCTCTCCTACCGCTTGGCCCGGATCACCGACGCCGACGGCGCCGCAGCCCTGGCCAAAGCCCGTCTGACCAACGGCGAGGTGCTCACCCGCCGCTCGGATGACGTGCTGCTGGCCTTGTTCGCCGACAAGTGGCACCTGAACGCCTTCCAGCGCGCCCAACCCGACATCCTGCTCCAGCCGCTGATCGCCACGGCGGACTGATCGCCGACCTCTCGGCACGGCGGCGCGGCTTGGCACGGCGGACGGCGCCTGGTGCGGCCCCTGCCGGGGGTCTTCCGGCGCGCGCCGCCCCTGTGGCTGCCGATGAGTTAGTCCGTGCAGGTCATGCGGCATGTCGGTACGCGTGGAGGGTGTCGCCGAGACGGTCGCGTCCGCGGACGTCCAGCCGGGCGATCCGCCCGGGATCGGCGATCGGGACGGGCCGTGGTGTCAGTGACGTGTCCTGGTGGAGTGCGTGATGTGGGCGGTGGGTGTTGTAGTGGTCCTCGAACTCCCGCAGTGCATGCAGGAGATGGCGCTGGTTCCAGGTCAGCGTCCCGTCGAGGAGTTCGCGTCGGCAGGTGAGTGCCCAGCGTTCCATTAACGGGGATATTACGGGCAAAATGTCAGGATGATCACACGGCCCGCTCACCGCTGACGATTTGAGGTCGACACCGCCGTCGACTGCTGACCGAACCAAAACGAAGGCCGGGCCCGACGCACACAGTGCGACGGGCCCGGCCTTGTTGCGTAGTAGCGGGGACAGGATTTGAACCTGCGACCTCTGGGTTATGAGCCCAGCGAGCTACCGAGCTGCTCCACCCCGCGTCGGTGACACCGACTCTACGGCACAGCCGGCACAGAACGAAATCTCATTTCCGCCGCCGCCGAGGAAACGCCTGCAGCAGGTGGCTGCGGCGGCCCAGGAATCCATGGAGCATCACCTGCCGGATAGCTGGTCACCGGCGGACAGGCCGTACGCAATCGCCGCCTCGGAGACGAATTGGCTCCGGACGACCGTCGCACTGACCGTCCACCGCACGCATGGCGGCGACGCTCAGGTCGGGCGGTTCATTTCCCGAAAGGGGCTGCACGCTGCCATCGCGTCCCACCCCCACGCATCCGGATTCGCTCCAGGCCCGACCGGTGCTGTCAGGGCGGCCCGGTGCATTGCATTCCCATGATGCTGCTGCCCGTTCGACCGATCGCCACGACCAAGCCGTTGACGCCGGAAACGGCATAGTCGCCAGCCGTTGCCTCGGCGGTTCCGGCCGGGCACGGCCCCGTGTCGTGGGTGTAAAACGGGACGTTGCTCGCTGTGGACTTCTCGGCCGCCGACAACGAGCCCGTAGTTCCGACTGGACGATCGCCCGCGTGACGCGTGGGGCGCCGTTTTCGCGCCCGACGCCGGCAGTGTCGTTGCCGCCACCCAGCACGAGGCCCTACGCCTGGACGCCGACGGCGCGGTGCACTGGCGGATCCCCTTCACAGCCCCGGCGCACTCCTCGATCGGTCTCGCCAACTGCGCCTTCTCACTGGATGGTTCGCACGTATGGATCTTTCGGCCGGACGCCATGCTGGACCGGGGCGACGGCGGAGACCGCTGGCTGGTCGTGGATGCCGCCGACGGGCGGGTGATCGCCGAGTACGCCCTGCCCACGGTCGGACAGGGCGCCCACCAGATGGCCCACCCCCACGGCATCGAGCTGTGCCGCTTCGCCGTCGAGCGCTTCCTGACTCCCACGGGAGCCGACGAGGACGGGAGCGCCGATGACAACGACGAGGTCGAAGAGCCCCACATCGCGTGGAGCGGCGGCTACGTTGATGCCGCCATTGCGGTGATCACCGTCGCCGGCGAGAGCGAGGATGACGGGTGGAACATTCCGTACGTCGTCGACCTCGCGAGCGGAGCGATCCGGGGCCGTCTCGCCGCCGAGCCCCGGCTGCGCGGGCGACGGCACCTGGACCACCGTCGACGACCGACCGGTGAGTGGCGAGAATCTCGGAGATTAGGCGGTGGTCTACGAATACCGAGATCAACTCGGCGACAGGTGAATGTCGTATCGCCGCCACCGAAGTTTGCGACCGTGTCGTTCTCTGGCCGTCCTCGGGCAGGCGGAAACAGCCGGAAGCGAGTAGGTCGCAAAAGCCTTGGTGGGCCGAGGACATAGGTGCTCAGACTGGCCGAGCGAGTCGCACAATGCAGTTGTGAGGCAAGTCACTCTCGAAAGCTTCAGTCGTCTGTCACCTCTCACGCGCCTCTCACGGACTGGGTGTCATGAGGCGGCATCGGGCGTCACGCATGCTGGACATCGCAGGCCCTGACCTGCGGGTTCTGGACTGAACGGACGGTCCGTCACCCCCTTTCGCCTGCTGGGGGTCAAGGGGTCGCAGGTTCAAATCCTGTCGTCCCGACTGGAGTTAGCTCCATTGTCGTAGGTCAGAGGCCGTTTTCTCGTTCGCGAGGAAGCGGCCTTCGGCGTGCTCCTGGGCATGCCTCTCACATTCGTCTCACGGTTTTCACGGTTCGACGGCGGGGCTGGGGATCGCTCGGCGCTGCAACTGGTGACTGTGTGCGGTCATTCTCCCGCATGTCCGATTTGCTGATCACCGCAATGGGTTGGATGATTGCTCGCTGTGATCGGCGATTCTGGCTGGAGGGTTCACACTTGACGCATCTGCCGTCGATCAAGTGCACGCCCGCAGGTTCCAGTAGCCCCAAGGGGCAGCCGGGCTGAGCGGCGATGAGGTAGCTGTTCTGCCTTCGTTTGAAGGTGGGGCAGCGTTCCTGGCGTGGCGTCAGGTGCCCGTGTTGGCACTATCCAGAGCGCGCGATCACCAGCCGAGCGGATCACGACCGGGAGATGTTCGGGCCGTAGCAGTGCGCCATGAGACATTCCACGCCCACCGTCGGCCCCAGCTCCACAGAGCTGGGCTGGGAGCCGACGGCGGCGGGAGGTCGGGTTCAGTCGGGTTCCGGTGGCCAGGAGAAGCCGAGGGTTTCTGCGGCCTCGCGGCTGCCGCCGGCTAGGTGCGCGTAGGTGGTGGGGCTTGCCGTGGCGAGCCGGCGGAGGATCGTGTTCGCTTGTTCCTCCGGTGGGGTGCCGTCGTCCGGGATGCTCCAGATGAACTGCAGCCAGGGCTTCTCGTCAGATCCGAAGCGTGGCAGCTCCGGATAGGTGAAGCTCAACTCCACCTGGTCGCGCTGGGTGTAGTGCGTGCTGATCCAGCCCGGCTGACAGCTCCACTGGGCCAACAGGTCGGGCTGTTGGCGCAATCGTTCCCTGATCAGCCGGGCGATCGTGCGGGCCGGCCATTCCCAGCTGTGGTCGTTCTCCGCGCGGGCGATCTCAGCGTCGTACCGGGCGGCATCGAAGCGAAGCTCGGGCAGGTCGGGCAGCGGCGGTTCGGACTTCGGTGCGGGCGGGCGGCGCCAGTTGTGCCACAGCACGGTGTCGCCGTCGCGGACGATGGTGACGTAGAGCGCGCCGCAGCAGCCCTCATGGCACCAGGCTTCCGCGAGCTGTACCTCCCTCGGCTCCTCAGTCGCCCGAAGCTGCCCGCTGCCGAGCAGTCGTTCCGGGCTGTGTGCCACGCCGCGGTCGAAGGCTGCGGCGATCACCGGCCTGCCGTCCACGAGGACGCGGGTCTCGACGCCACCGCGGCTCACGGGATCCAGGGCACACACGTGCACCGCGAGCCGGTCCTGCTCGTCGAGGGGCTCGCCTCCGCCGGTCAGCACCTCCTTTGGCATGCGGTCGATCCATCCGGCCCGCCAGCGGGCGCCCGAATCCTGGGATGTTCGCGCGGCGGTGACCTGCGCTGTCCACCGGGGGTGGCTCAGCAGGGCGCGGAGCCGGTCCAGGGTGTTCTCCCGCTCGCCCGGAGGCCAGTCCAGCAGGTTGCTGGGGCCGCTGTGCAGGTCGAGGACGAGCGAGACGAGGAGCGCATACCGGTCGAGTGACGGGGACAGCCGGCCGGCCCGGTCGGCCAGCATGCTGTAGACCTGGCGGGCGGCAGCGTACTTGCGGATCGGCGCCTGATAGTCGTTTGCACCGGTCATGGCGGCCAGCAGTCGGGCCGCCTGCTCGAGAATGCGCTCATCGTCGGGACTGTGGTCGAGCACTTCGGCCAGGTGCACTGCTTCGGCGATCTTGCGGGCTCGGGACGGTGCGATGTGGCACTCGTCCGCAGGCGTGCGCAGCAGCCACTCACGGGCTTGCGGCTCATCTGCTCGGGCGCACAAGGCGGTTACGGCTTCCGAGCGCTGCCGCGCCGGGAGGCGTTCGGCGAGCCAGATCAGATCCGGGGTGGTGCCCGCCCTGGTGGCCAGCGCGGCGATCGCCCGGGAGCTGCAGCACATGAGCAGCCCAAGTGTCCGGATCAGCTTCGTATCCGCCGGCCCGCCGACGATGGCGAGGAGGCCGAGCCCGAGCCAGACGGTGCGGCGGTCGGTACCGGTCCGCAGGAGTGCCGTCCCGGTGTCGGCGGCGCGGTGGCGGTCCGGTGCGGGCAGGGACTCCAGTACGTTGAAGATCATCCCGTCCGACACGTCCAAGGCGCACAACTTCGTCTGGAGAGCGTCGAGGGAACTGTTCGGATCGGCGAAGAAGGCTTCGAGCAGGCGCCCGAGCTCGGCCTGGCGTTCCTGCCATTCGCCACGCCGGAAACGTGTGCGGGACGGTTGGTCCGGCTCATCGGGGAATGGACGGCCGCCGTCGGGCAGCGGCCCATCCGGGGTCTTCTGGAGCAGCCGGGTTGCGTGGTCGTACAGCGACATCCGTGGGTCGAGCGCATTGCGCTCGCTGGTCGCGCTCACCGGCGGGGAGCGGACTCGATTCTGTTCGTCATACGGCCGATCCTGCCAGCGGTACCTGTTCGGCCGCAACCAGATTACCGCCGTGCGTCGATCCCCTTGCCCGTCGGCGGTGTTCCATCGCCCGCTGGCCAACGGCGGTGTCCGTTGCCGAAACGGGGGATAGGGCGATGCGATCTCGAGGAGGATGCTGAGTGTCCGGGACAGTAGCCAGGTTGCTTGCCGCGCATGATGCGCAGCTGCGGGGGCGGGCGCCGAGGTTTACGCCCGTGGGGGCGGTGGTGGAGCGGGACGGGTCGCTGGTGCGAACGCACTACGGCACCCACGGTACTGTCGATCTGCCTGACGTTCTCGTTCCGGACCCGGCCGAGCTGATTCAGCGTCAACAGCAGGTGTTCGCCGAACGCGGTGAGCCGGTGGAGTGGAAGGTCTATTCTCACGACTCGACACCGGGACTCGGCGAATACCTGCGCGCGGCAGGCTTCGCGACTGAATGGGAGCGCGCCGTACTGGTCGCGGAGATCGGCGAGATAGCCGAACCTGAAGCCGGCACCAGACGGCGCCGGGTACGCGAGCTCGGCTACGGCGACCACCACCTCCACGATCGCGTACTCCGTCTCGCTGGGGAGGCTGGGCCGCAGAGGACGCCGCTGGCCGAGCTGGAGGCCGACGGCGTCATCGGATGGAGCGCACGCCAGATCCTGGTGCTCGAGGACGATGGGCGGGTCCAGGGCGCCGCGTGGGCACAGCGCGTGGAGGCCACGGCGTTCGTGTCGGTCGGCGGGATGACGGGCCCGCACCCGGAGTTCATTCCAGCTCTGGCCGCCTGGGCACGCCGACTCAACTGGCCAGCCCGCCCCGCCGATGACGTCCGCTTCCTCGTGGCAGAGGCCGACGGCAGCCAGTACGACGTGCTCACGAAGGCGGGCTTCCGCGAGATTACCCGGGTGACATCGTTCCATTGGACTCCGCCCATAGCCGCTGCTCCTGATCGCCCCGAAGCGGCTGTTCGACGACCCGGAACACGACGCTCTGTGGGACCGCTTCGAGGCCCGCTTCGAATTCAAGCCCAGCATCGCGATGTTCCCGGGGATCACCGAGCCTCCGGCCTCGGTCACCTGGCGCCTCGCTGCCATCGACGGCACCAACGACACCATCGTCGACGAACTCCAGCTCATCGTCGAACGCGGGCTGCGTGCCTGCGCGGGGCCGGGAGAACTCCTGTACTGGCTCGACTGGAACCACGCCGGAGCACGCTTCGACCCGCACCGAGTGGGCCGCCCCGGCCAACCACGCTGGCCCGGAGGCGTCTACCCCGATGGCGACTACTACCTCTACCTGACTGGTGACCTGCGCCTGGGCACGTTCGGACACCTGTGGGAAGATTCGCTGTGCGTTTTCGGCGAAGAACTCCTCGCCGTGGTCGATGACGATCTCACCTCCCTACTCGGTACCGTCCTGCGCCGCGATGGCCGCAACGTCGGCAACGTCTGGACCTTCGGTTCGCCGGATGCGTAGCGCTCTGGATGCTCACATTCGTGTGACCCCACACCTGGGCAGGCAGCCTCAACGCCGAGCGTGTCAGTCGCCAGGCCCTCGGATCGGGTTGAGCCCCAGCCGGGCGAGCCCCAAGGGTTCGAAGAAGCCGAAGGTTCGGCAGGGTGGACTCGCGGGTAGACCACCTGATTCTCACGAGGGGACCTGCGAGTTCGTAGACGTCCCCGAGGGCTTCAAGCGTCTGGACGAACTGCTTCCCGGTACTGGCCAGCGGAAGGCTGGGCGGGCAAAGAATTCAGGGGACACTCCGCGGCGCGCACAGCAGGATGACGCACTGTGAATCCCGCGCTGCTCGGCCTCGCCGTGAACCCCGCCCTCCCGCCCGACCTGGTTGACCGGCTGATCGACGCTGCGGACGAGGAGCTCGCAAGTGAGCTGGCGCTGCGTCCGGACCTGGACCGCGATCAGGGCCGCGCGCTGGCAGCTCGATCTGACACGGTTGCCGTCCAGCTCGCCTACGGCGGCCGGCTGCAGCCGGAGGATGTCGATCCGGTCTCCCAGCCGCTCGCCGCACTCGCCCTGCTCGACCAGGGGACCGGCCTGCCACAGTGGGCCCGGCACTTTGCCGCAGATCCGTGCGTGGAACACCGGGAGAAGCTGGCCGCGTGTCCCGGGCTCCAGCCGGACGTGGCCCGAAGCCTCGCCGACGACCCCGACACCCGGGTCGTCGCCGAAATCGCCCGATGGGCCCCGACGTACCTGGCCGCCGAACTCGCGTGCCATCCGCATGCAGAGGTCCGCCGCGCGGTCGCCGGCAATGAGGCGACGCCAGCGGAGCTGCTGGCGGCACTGCTCACCGGCGAAGGCCTGCCTGCGGTGCGGTTCTGCCGAGTCTGCGACCAGGAGGAGGTGCCCTTCTTCCATGGGCCGGACTGCCCTCATGGCGATTGCGTGCTGTTGCCCGGGGACGCGTGTGATGGATCCCATCAGTCCGCCGTGCACGACATTCAGTGGCAGGCGCTGCACAACGCGGCCACCCCGGCGCCGGCCGTGGCCCGGTTCGCCGACCACCCGTCGGCGCTGCTGCGTGAACTCGTCGCCGCACGCGAGGGTCTGCCGCGGCACGCCTACGCGCAACTGGCCGGGGACCCTGTGCCGTGGGTCCGCGCGGCACTGGCGAAGAACCCGTCGATAGACGAGGCCATGATCCGCAGGCTGGCCCAGGACCACGGCCACGACGTCCAGCGGTCCCTCGCACACCACCCGGGCCTGCCGCTGGACGTGTTGGCACAGCTCACCCGCTCCACCAAACTCGGCTCTCCGCTGCTCCCACGCATCGCCGCGGCCACGCCTGCGGAGGTTGTTGACCTCGCCACGGCCGCCGACCCGACCCTGCGCATGCTGATCGCCCTGCGCCGGGACCTGCCGGACGCGATCCGCGACATGCTCGTCCGCGACTGCGACGCGAAGGTCCTCAAAGCAATCGCCCCGCACCAGGGTCTCACCGAGGACCAGCTGCTCGCCATGATCGACCGTCACGGTCTTCGCGTGGCCGCCAAGGCCGCCACGAACCCTGACGCGACCGCGCTCGTCCTGGAGGGACTGACCCATCAGCCCGTCTCCGCGCGCAAGGCCTTCCGGGAGATCGCCCGCCACCCGAACGCCTCGCTCGCGGCGCTTCTCGCATGTCTGGCGGACCCGCAGGCCCGCCGCGTCGCCGCCGCGCGTCCAGAGATCCCTTCCGCAGTCCTCGTCGGCCTGCTGGCCGACGAGGACTGGCAGGTCGTGACGGCGGCCGCCGCCAACCCTTCCCTCCCCGCTGATGTCATGACTGGGCTCCTGCGCTGAGGCGCAGACTGCGCTCGATCGTCCGGCTGTCGGCGGCGGCCTGTTCAATGACCGTCATGAACGTTCACGAGCTCGTGACTGTGCTTCCCGACCCCGGTGTCCTGCGTGCCCGCTGCCGGGCGCTGGCGCTGCTCGACATCGTGCTCGACGGCTTCGCCCCGAGGCACGGCTATGTCCCGGGCTGGCGTGCGGGCGTGGACCTGGCCACGATGGAGAACGGTTCCGGTGATCTGTACGGGATCGTCTTCGATCCGGCCGGGGTCTTTCTCTACGGTTTTGACCATGAATGCGATGCCACGCCGTGGCGGGAGTGGCCCAGGGCGCACTGGCCTGGGCTGTTGGAGGGCCTGCCCGCCGCGCTGGCGCACTACCCGGCTGATCCGGATCTTCAGTTCGAGGGCTTCTTCGACGTGACGATGTGTGCCTGGCGCGAGACGGGCACGACCTCGTGGCAGTGCGGTCCTGTGGTGTTCGAGCCGGGGGAGTCCGATGGAGCCGGTTGGCTCTTCGGGGTGCTGATCGACGGCAGTGCCGAGGCCGTCTGCAGTGACGCGGAGGACTACTACGGACGGCCCGTCGACCGGCAGGCTGTCGCTGCGCTCCTGGCGGGCGCCCCGCTGGACCCTTGGACGGTCGGTGTGCTCAATCCGGCGGCGGACTTCGAGGCGATAGCCGAGCGTGCCCGCCTCCTCGGCTACGCGGTGGCGGACGTCTGAACGAGCGGCCGGCTGTGCCTCCTCTTGTCGGTGCTCGTGAGTAGGGTGCGACCCCAACGCGGCTTTACTGTAAGGAGGATCCTTGGGCGCCAATACTGGTCTGCTGGTGTACGCAGACGGGGACGTGCCTCGTCGCCTGGGGCAGGTGGGTGAGGCGGACCTGGGGCGGACGACCGCCATGATGCAGCGCCTGTACCCGGGCTGGGTGATCGAAGCGGCTGCCGGCTCGAACCTGTGGGACGGGGTCTACCCTCCGGACGGTCGGGCCTACGCGGGAAGCTGGCCAGGAGTGGAGTTGGTCTGCGATCGACGTGTGATGGTCGATCTGCCGTCTCGACTCCCGGATGAGCTTGTGGCGGCGAGCGTGGGCCGGCGGATGGTGCTGCACGCCATGCACAGCGTGGTCGACTGGCTGGCCTTCGGTGTGTGGGAGGACGGGCGTCTCATCCGCTCACTGAGTCTGTCCCCGGACAGCGGGATCGTCGAGAACATCGGCGAGCCGCTTCCCTTCGAAGCGCCCTACTGGGCTGGGGAGCGCCGTGCAGAGGTCATCCCGTGGCCGGACGAGGATGCCGAGCCGTACGCGCTACCGTTCCACCCGCTGGAGATGGGAGAGGACGCACTGCGTGCGCTCTGTGGGTTCATCGTGGAAGGCCGCCCGGATCCCGGTGACGTGGATGCGGTCGCCATCGGGCTTCACGGTTTCCTGGTGCGGGATCCGGATGCTCCGGATCCCGCAGTGAAGGAGGCCACGCTCAGAGCGGCCGTGGCGGACATGGGGCCGCCGCGTACCTACGTGCTGGGCCCCGATGGCGCGTCGGCGGGGTGACCCAGTCGTTGCAGCAGCTCGGCGCGGCCGGCGTCGGCCAAGCTCAGGGCGTAGGGCTGGGCGGCCACGGAGCCGGGTTCGACGCGGTGGTCGAGCAGGCCGCGTTTGAACATGCGGTCGATGGCCGGGTAGACGCTGCCGTCGCGGCCCGGCCGGGGGAAGCCGGACAGCAGGGCGACACGGAGGCCTGCCGAACGGCGCCAGTGGCCTCGCCGCAGATCGCTGCGACACAGCTAACTGGCGCACCTGCCGGCGAAAGCCGCGTCAGAAGCGGTCAACCGCAGGCTCAGTCAGTCACGCTGCAAACTCATGCTGGCAGTTCGGACAGACGACGAGCGTGCGGTCTCCGCCGCTCTCATTGATCCGCCTGTACAGGTCCTGCAGGTAGGCAAAGTCCGCGGCGAAGAGACCCTCGAGTCGGCATCTCGGCGCTGGTCCCCGGCGGCCTCGGTGGCGGACAGAAGGTGTCGGTGGCTACCGAGCTCAAAGCGCTCGGCCGCTCCGAGGTGCTGTGGGCGATGGGCGTCACGGCGGTGTCCCAGACCGGCTGGTTCCTGCTCTACAGCTACCTCACCCCGCTGCTGCGCGACCTCACCGGCCTCGGCGCCGTGGCGGCCGGCATGCTGTTCGTCTTCGGCTTGGGAGGGTTCGTCGGCAACGCGCTGGGCGGCCGCCTGGCCGACCGGTCGCTGCGCGGCACGATCGCCGGGATGCTGGCCGTCCTGGCGGTGATGCTGCTGCTGATCGGCGCGCGGGCGCCGGCAAGCGTGGCCGACCACCGTCGCGGTGCTGCTCATCGGTGTGGCCTCGGGGCCCTGGTGCCACCGTTGCAGGCCTGGGCGCTGGGCGCGGCCGGCGGCGGATCGCCGCTCGTCCTGGCCGCCAACGCGTCGGCCTTCAACCTGGGCAGCGCGGCCGGTTCCTGGGCCGGTTCGTGGCTGCTCGACGGCGGCACCACCGTCAACGTCCTGGGATACGTCGGCGCGGCGATCGTGCTGCTGTCCCGGATCGGCGGGGTCGTGGCGCTGCGGAAGCGGCCGGCCGACGCCGAGGAAGCCGCAGGCGGGGCCACCGCCTGACGGACCTACCCGCCCGATGGGCAAAACGAGGAGACGGCTGCCCCCAAGACCGGGCCGGGTACCCCGGACGCGGGCGCCCGGCCCACCGGTGGCACCGGCGTGCCGGTCGACCGGGCACGACGGCCGAGCGGGGCCGTCTCACCGAGGTGAGACGGCCCCGCTTCGTCGTGTGCGCGGCCAGGGGCTCGGGCCCTGGAGCCGCGGATCACTGACGGGCGGTCCCGGTGAGGGGCGCCACAAGCAGCATGGGGCGGGACGGTCGCGGGTCTGTCCCGGGTAGGGAGTGTAGCCGGGGCCTCGCCGTCGAGGAAGCGGTGCGGTGCGGGCGGCGTCCTCGTCGGGTGGCCGCGGCGGACGGTGTCGCGGCGCCGGTCGGACCGGGGGACGTCGACGCGGGCGTGTCGGAGGTGTGCACCGGAGCAGGTTGATCGGACTGGTGATCGATGGTTTCCTCGGTCCTCGTGACATCCTCAGTATCAGGCGTCTCACACCTAACTGAGTCACCATCAGTTGTTCTGATTGACCGTCAGATGACTCTTTGGGGGATGGCTTTGAGTACGTTGCCCATGGAAAAGACGGGCTCCTCGGACATGTCCGACGGCCCGGGTGTGCTGGTTCCCGTGGTGGTGGACGAGGGGGACCGGTGCTTCTTCGACCACCCGCTCGACCACGTGCCGGGAATGCTGCTGGTGGCCGGCTTGCTGGACCTGGTCCGGGCGAGGGAGCCGGGGTGGATGGAAGCGGCAGGCGGCCGGTTGCGGCTGTCGATGACCTTCGACCGGATGTGCGAGCTGAGCCGGCCGGTGTGGCTGCGCGGTGAACCGGTCGCGGCCTGCGACAGGCCCGCGTGGCAGCTGACCGCCGTCCAGGACGGCGCGGCCGTCTGCCGGGCGACCGTGGGCACCGCCGCTCCCACCGGACCCGCCGTGCCGGCCGGCCGCGCGCAGACGGTGGTGTCCGGCTCCGCGCAGACGGTGGTGTCCGGCGCCGCGCGCGGGGCCGGGGCCCCGGCGGACCCCGCGTTGGTTCACAGGCTCCGGCCGGAGAACGTCCTGGTGGGCGGCCTGGTGCGGACCGAGCGGGCGGCCGTGCTCGTGCCGCCGCCGGAACACCGGTTGGCGGGCGCGGGCGTGCACACACCGGGCGCCCTGATCGAGTCGTCCCGGCAGCTCGCGACGATGCTGGGCCACACCGCCCACGGCCGGGACGCGGACGCGCAGATGCTCTGGCTGTCGCTGAACGCGGACCTGCCGATCGGTCTGCCGGTCGCGGTACCCCTGGAGCTGCGGTGGGAGTTCGCACCGGCGCGCGGGGCACGTTCGGTGTTCGGGTTCACGGTGGCGGACGCGGCGAGCGGCGAGCGGCACGGCTGGTGCGAGATCGGCGTCCACACCCTCAGCCGCGCCGGCTACCTGAAGCGGAGGGCGGCCAAGTGAGCACGGTGGAACAGGGGGCGGGCACGGGCTCGTCCTGGGCGGTGCGGGCACCGCAGCTGTTGTTCGTCGTCGCGGTGCTCGTGACCGGCACGGGGCTGGTGACGCACCTGCGGCACGCCGGCGAGCCGGTGGACCTGGTCGCCGCCGTCCTGGCCGTCTGCTACCTGGGATGGCTGGCGGTCGAGATCCCGGTGACCTTCCGGACCTCCGGCGCCGCGCCCCGCGAGTCTGCGACGCTGCTGCTCTACGCGGCGGCCCGGATCGCGACCGTGTCCGCGGCCGTGCTCGGCCCGCTGCCCTGGCACACCTGGTCGCCGCTGCTGCTGGTTCCGGCGGCGGTGTTCGCCGGCGGGGTGGTGCTGCGCCAGGTCGCGATCCACACGCTGGGGCGGTTCTACTCCCACCACGTCACGCGGCAGACCGACCACCAGGTCGTCACCTGGGGCGTCTACCGCTTCATACGGCACCCCGCCTACGCGGGCATGCTGTCGGCGCACGTCGGCTTCGTCGGCTTCTTCCTGAACCCGCTGAGCCTGGCACTGCTCGTCGCGCTGGCCGCCGCGATCATCTTCCGGATCCGCACCGAGGAGCGCATGCTGGTGAACATCCCCGGGTACCGCGCCTACGCGGCCGACCACGCCAGCCTCGTGCCAGGACTGTGGTGAGCGCCCCCGCCCGCCCGGCGCGGGTCACGGTGCCGCTGACCCCGGACGAACTGCTGACCACCACCCGGTCGGTGCGCCTGCGGCTGGACCTGACGCGCTCGGTGGACCTCGCGCTGGTGCGCGCGTGCGTGGAGATCGCGCTCCAGGCGCCCAACGGCGGCAACAGGCAGCGCTGGCACTGGCTTGTGGTGACCGACGACGGCCGGCGCCAGCGGATCGCGGAGGTGTACCGGCGGGTCTTCGAAGCCCGCTACCCGCGGCACGGCGCCGCGGGGGCGGCCGGTGGCGCGGTGTCCGACCGGATGCTGGCCGGCGGCCGGCACCTGGCGGAACACCTGCACGAGGTGCCGGTCCTGGTGATCCCGTGCCTGGAACTCGATGGACGGCCACTGCCGACGGGCAGCCAGGCGGGTGTGTGGGGGTCGCTGCTGCCGGCCGCCTGGAGCTACATGCTCGCCGCCCGCGCCCGCGGGCTCGGGACGGCGTGGACGACGGTGCACCTGGACGCGGAGGAGGAGGTCGCCGACATCCTCGGACTGCCGTGCGACGTGCGCCAGGGGGCACTGATCCCCACCGCGCACGTGTTGGGGGACGGATTCGGACCGGCGCCGCGCCGGTCGGTGGACGGTGTGCTGCACCTGGACGGCTGGGGTGGCAGGACATGGGGCGGTGGGTTGGATGACTGAGCTCGTGGTGACCACGGCGGCCGACGAGGACGTGCTGGCGGACGCCGCGCGGGTCGGGAACAAGTTCGCGCGTCAGGAGGTGCTGCGGCGTGCCGGGTTCCGGGTGCCGGAGTTCTTCTGCCTGCCTGCCGCCGCCTTCGACGAGGCCCTGGACGCGCTGCGCCCCGCGCTGCCGCCGGTGCCTGCGGACGACGCCGGGCGGGAGGCGGTGGAGGTCTGGTGCGCGGCGGCACGGGCGGCGCTGGCCGCGTCGAGCTTGCCCGCGGCGCTGGTGGAGCGGGTCCGCAAGGAGTTCGCCGTGCTGGCCGGGCGGGACGGCCTGGTCGCGGTGCGGGCCTGCGTCGTCCCGGTGACCGTGCCGGAGACCCCTGCCGGGGCCGGGTCGGTGGACGAGGCGGTGGGGGAGGACAGCGCCGTCGACCCGTTCGCGGGCATGAGCGACAGCTTCCTGTACGTCGACGAGGACGGACTGGCCGACGCCGTGGTGCGCTGCTGGGCCTCCGCGTTCAACCCGCAGGCGGTGCGCTACCGCATCCTGCGCGGAGTGGACCCGCTGCGCGCCCGGGTCGCGGTCGGCGTGCAGCGGATGGTGCTCGGCACCCGCTCGTTCGTGGCGTTCACCCGCGACCCCCGGGACGGTTCGCCGCGCCGGGTGGTCGCGGCCGCGTACGGCATCGGCGAGGGCGTCGTCCAGGAGAAGGCGGACATCGACCACTTCTTCCACGACCCGGCCACCGGCGAGGTGAGCGCGCGGACCGTGCACAAGCGGTGGTTCGTGGGCCTGCCCGAGGGTGCCTCCGCCGGGACAGCGGTCCGGTTGCCGGTGGCCGAGCGGCTGGCCGACCTGCCGGTGCTCGACGACGAGCAGGTGCGCGCGGTGGCGGAGTTGGCCGCCCGGGTGGAGGAGGTCTTCGGCGTTCCGCAGGACATCGAGGGCGCCCTCACCGAGGACGGGGTCATCCACCTGGTGCAGGCCCGCCCGATGGTCCTCACCCCGCCCGCGCCCACCACCACCGACGCCACCGGCGCTGTCACGGCCGCCGGCCCGGCGGGGGACGGGCCCGCCCGCGTCTACTGGGGCAACCACAATATCACCGAGAGCTTCCCCGGCGTCTCGGGCGCGCTCACCTTCTCCCAGTCCCGGGAGTTCTACCGCCGCTCCTTCACCGACCTCTACCGGCGGATGGGTGTGCCCGAGTCCTGGGTCCGGGACAACGCGCACCGGCTCGCACGGATGGTCGGCTACCTGGAAGGCCAGGTCTACTACCGGCTGGAGGACTGGCACGCCCTGCACGGGCAGATGCCGGTGTTCGAACTGGTGCGCCGCGGCTGGGAGCAGGCCATGGGCATCACCGGCCCCGCCCGCGGCGAGCGTCGCTGGGCCGCGCCGGCGGTCATCCGCGCCCTGCCCGGGCTGGCCTGGCGCAGCGCGCTGCACCCGTGGCAGGTGAAGAGCTTCCTGCGCTGGTGGGACCGGCAGATGGCCGAGGCGGAGACCGTCGGCGACTCGTCGGAGGAGCTGATCGCCTTCTACCGGAGGTTGTGGGAGCGTGCCGGCGAGCGCTGGGGGGTGACCCTGGTCAACGCGTTCATCGCCTTGGTCGTGCTCGGCGCGGGCGGCGCCCTGCTGCGCCGCTGGACCGGCGAGGGCCCGCAGGTTCTGGTCGGACTGATGGGCGGCGGGAGGGAGAACCGCTCCCTGGAAGCGGTCCGCGCGGCCATGGCCCTGGCGGAACTCGTCAGCGCCGTCCCCGAGTTGCGCGCCGCGGTGCTCGAGGACCGGAGCGACCCGGAGCAGCTGTGGCAGCAGATCGTCTCCGGCCGGCACGGCGTGGCCGTCGCCGACGCCGCCCGCGGCTACGTGGCCCGCTACGGCGACCGCGCGCTGCACGACCTCAAGCTGGAGGAGCCCACGCCCCGCCAGCGCCCGTGGACCGTGCTCGCCCTGATCCGGCCGCTGGTGCGCCAGGGAGCGACCGTCGCGGCCAACCGCGCCGGCGAGCAGGCCGCCGTCCAGCGCGCCCGCGAGCGGTTGCGCGAGGTGTGTCCGAACCCGGCGAAGCGCGCCGTCCTGCTCGGCATCACCTCCCTGGCCCGGGACCTCGCCCGGATCCGCGAGGACACCCGGTTCTGCCGCACCCAGTTGTTCGGACTGTCCCGTGACGTGATGTGGAAGCTGGGCGCGGAACTCGCCCGCGCCGGTGTGCTCGACGACCGGCTCGACGTGGCCGACCTGACTGTCGACGAGGTCATCGGCGCGTTCGACGGCACCGGCACCGTCACCGACCTGCGCGCGCTGGTCGCGCTGCGCCGCGCCCGGCGCGAGCGGTGGGCCGAGAACCCGCAACGTGCTCCCCTGCTGGGGACTCCCTCCGGTCTACCGCTCGTCCGGGCCCTGCCCCAGGCGGTCGCGGTCGGCGCGGCCGGCACGACGAGCGACGACCTCCTGCGCGGCATCGGCTCCAGCAGCGGGGTGGTCCGCGGCCGGGCGAAGGTGGTGCTCGATCCGTCCACCGATCCCGACCTGGCCGCCGGACGGATCCTGGTCGCCCGGGAGACCGACCCCGGCTGGCTGTTCCTCATGATGTCGGCCACGGGCATGGTGGTCGAACGGGGCACCCTGCTGTCCCACACCGCGATCACCGGCCGCCTGCTCGGTATCCCGACGGTCGTCGCCGTCCCGGGCGCCACCACCGCGATCCCCGACGGCGCGTGGATCGAGATCGACGGCACCGCCGGCACCGTGCGCCTGCTCCCGCCGTCCGCCCAGCCCGCGGAACCCGCCGCCACCGCCGACGCGACCGCCGGCGCCAACGCCCCCGTCGACCGAGCCGCATCCGCACCCGCCACGACCACCGACGCCGCCGAGGCCGTCACGACCGCGAAGGGCGAGACGACATGACCGACCCGGCCCGCTTCCCCTTCCCGCCCGCCGGTGACGTCCGCCCGCCGGACGGCTACCAGGACGTGCTGCGCACCGGCGCCCCGCACCCGGTACGGCTGTCCAGCGGGCAGCCCGCCCTGCTCGTGACGCGGCACCAGGACGTCACCGCCGTCCTGGGGGACGACCGGTTCAGCCGCGCCGGCTACACCGAACTCGCCCGCCCGCTGTTCGCCCGCAGGACCGAGTCCGTCCTGCTGGCCACCGCCGACGCGCCCGACCACACCCGCCGCCGTCGTGCGATCCTCCCCGCGTTCACCGCGCGCCAGGTCCGTCTGCTGCGCCCGCGTCTGGAGGCCCTCGCCGACCGCCTGCTCGACGAGCTGACCGCCGGTGCCGCCGCTGGCGAGGCGGACCTGGTGGGCGGCTTCACCGTGCCGTTCCCGATGCAGGTGATCTGCGAGGTGCTCGGCGTGCCGGTGGACGACAGCGCCCTGCTGCGCGCCGAGGTCGACATCCTCATGTCCACCTCCGGCCACACCGGCGAGGAGGTCGCCGCCGCCCAGGCCCGGATGGATGACTACTTCACCGCCCTCGTCGCCGACAAGCGGCGTGCCGCCGAGGCCGGAAACCCGCCCGAGGACCTGCTCACCGCACTGGCGACCCGGCCCGACGGCGACCCCGACCGGCGGCTGTCCGACCGGGAGGTGGTGGCCCTCGGCTCGGGCATGCTGATGGCCGGCTACGAGACCACCGGCAACTCCTTCGGCATGTGCGTGCTGCTGCTCCTCCGGCACTCCGCCCTGGCCGAGACGCTCCGCGAGCAGCCCGGGCGCACCCCGGCGGTGATCGAGGAGATGCTGCGCTTCACCTCCCTCAACAACACCGGTGGCGCGCCCCACCTGGTGACCGAGGACACCGTGCTGGGCGGCTGCCCGGTGTCGGCCGGTCAGATCGTGGTGCCGCTCACCGACGCCGCCAACCGCGACCCGGCCGTCTTCGCCGACCCGGACGCCTTCGACCCCGACCGCCCGGACGTCGCGTCCCACCTCGCCTTCGGCTACGGGCGCCACCTCTGCCTGGGCGCCGAACTCGCCCGCGCCGAGCTACAGATCGGCGTCAACGCGCTGCTACGCCGCTTCGACGTGCTCGAACTCGCCATCCCCGAGGAGGAACTGGAATGGCGCCGGACGATGTTCGTCAACGGCGTCTGGCGGCTCCCGGTGCGCTGGAGCGCCGCCAGGGTGGCCGGACCCGCCGCGGAGCGGCCGGCATGACCGACCACCCCGCCCTCCCGGCCGCCCCCGCCCCCACCGGCCCCGGTCCGCTCGCCGTTCGCCTCGGCGCGTTCGTGCGTGGCAGCTTCCCGCTTCCGTTCTCGCTGGTGTTCGCCGTGGTGTGGGCGTTCGGCGCCACCGGCCTGTTCGCCGCGGCCGACGGGCGCGCCGCGCACTGGCGCCCCGGGTGGGGCACCGTGGTGGCGGCGGTGACCGTCCTGGTCGACCTGCTGCTCCTGCGGGCCGCCGACGACCTGCGCGACCTGCCCTACGATCGGCGCCACAACCCGGCCCGCCCGCTGGCCCGCGGCGCCGTGCTGCCACGCGACCTCCACCTCCTCGCAGCCGCCGGCGCCGTACTGCTGCTGCTCCTCAACGCGGGCAACCGGGCCGCCCTGCTCCTGCTCGCCGCCCAACTCGCCTACACCACCCTGTTGGTGGGCGCGGAGCTGCGCTTCGGGTGGCCGCGCGGGGACGCGGTGGTCACCGGCGTCCTGTTGAGCTCCCCGGTGCAGATCCTGCTCAACCTCTACCTGTACGCGGTCTTCCTGCACGACACCGGCCTGGACACCGGCTCCGTCCTGCAGGCGGGCCGGCACGTGCTCCCGTCGCTGCTGGTGACCATGCTCGCGGCCGCCCACCATGAGCTCGCCCGCAAGATCGTGCGCGATCCGGCCCCATGCGAGCGCACCTATGTCCGGGTCTTCGGCCTGCGCGCGACCGTCGTGCTCGCGCTGGTCTTTGCCGCCGGCTCCGCCGGGGCGTCGCTGGCGGTGCTGCGCCCCTGGGCGGGAGGGGCGGCCGGGTGGTGGGGCTGGCTGGCGCTGCTGCCGGCCGTCCTCGCGGTCCGCGCCGCCCGGAGCTTCACCCGCGCCGGGGCGGCGCGCTGGCCCGTCGCGGCGGTGGCCGGCTACCTGCCGGCCGTCTTCATCTGTCATCTGCTGATCGGCCTGGGGAGCATCCCATGAAGACGGACCACCTGTACATCGCGGGGCTGGCCGGCCACCTGCCCCGGCTGTGGCCGATCGCCGAGGCGGTCGCCGCCGGGCGGTCCGGCGCGGAGCAGGCCCGGGACGGCGGCTGGACCAGCGTGTCGGTGGCCGACGACACCCCGGCGCCGGAACTGGCCGCCGAGGCCGCCCGGCTCGCCCTCAAGCGCTCCGGCCTGAAGGCCGAGGAGGTGTGCCTGGTGGTGCACGCGGGCGTCTACCACCAGGGCCCGGACGGTTGGTACGCCGCGAACTACGTGCAGGACCAGGTCCTTGGCACGACGGCACCGGCGATCGGACTGAACCAGGGCTGCACGGCGATGCTGGACGCCGCTCGCCTCGCGCACGGCCACCTGGTCCACGCCCCGCAGGGGTCCGCCGTCCTCGTCTCGGCGGCGGACAACTTCGGCACGCCGACGTGGGACCGGTTCACCTACGCGCACGGCTGGAACACCGGGCGCGCGTCGATCCTCGGCGACGCCGGCTGCGCCGTGCTGCTGTCCGCCACCGCCGGTCCGCTGCGGATCCGCTCGCTCGCCCTGTCCTCGCTCTCCTCCTGGGAGCGGCTCTACCGGGGGACGGAGGACATGTTCCCGCCGGCCGCCGCGGGCGGCGGCCCCCGGATCCCGCTGGGCCGGCGGATGAGCGCCTACGCGGAGCAGGTGGAGGACCGGGACCTGCGTCTGACGATGGCCCGCGAACTCGCGGAGGCCCGCACCGCCATCGCCCGGCAGGCGATCGACGAGGCGGGTGTCACCTCCGCCGACATCACCCGGGTCACCCACGTGTTCAGCGGTAGCCCGCAGTACGTGGAGGGCCTGCTGAGCCCTCTGGGCATCGCGCCCGAGCGCGGCATGCTCGACCTCGGCCGTACCGTCGGCCACCTGGGCGCCTGCGACCAGTTCCTCGCCCTGGCCCGTCTGGTGGACACCGGCGCCGTCGGCCCGGGCGACCACGTTCTGCTGGTGGGCAACGGCGGCGGCATCTCCCTCGCCGCCGCCGTCGTCGAGGTCCTGGACCACCCCACCTGGTGACGCCGTCGCCCCGCGCCCGTCCGAGCCGGGGCGGGGTCTGCGGCACGCACACGCCGAAGAGCCGCCGCGGCGTTCGGAGTTGGGAACACTGGTTCCCGCCCCGGCCGTCCGGCATGCTCGTCCTGAGCCGAACAACAGGACCGATCGAAGGGGATGGCAGATGTCAGCGTGGGAGGTGGCGGCCGTCCTGCTTGCGGGAGTCGGCGCCGGAACCATCAACACCATCGTCGGATCCGGCACGCTGATCACCTTCCCGGTGCTGCTCGCCTTCGGTGTGCCTGCGGTCACCGCCAACGTGTCCAACACCATCGGTCTGGTCCCCGGCACGCTCAGCGGCGCGCTCGGCTACCGTCGGGAACTCAACGGCCAGGCGGGCCGGTTGCTCCGGCTCGGCACGGCTGCTCTGCTGGGCGGGCTGCTGGGCGCGTACGTCCTGGTGAAGCTGCCGAGCCGGGCCTTCACCGTGATTGTGCCGGTGCTGATCCTGCTGGCGCTGGTCCTCGTGGTGATCCAGCCGCGGGTCGCCAGGGCGATGGCCGTCCGCCGGAAGGGCGGCGCCGGGGGCGGAGCCGAGGGGCCGCTGCTGATCGCGGGGGTCTTCCTGACCAGCGTCTACGGCGGTTACTTCGGTGCGGCGCAGGGCGTGCTGCTGATCGCCCTGATGGGCATGCTGCTGGCCGACGACATGCAGCGGCTCAATGCCGCGAAGAACGTGCTGGCCCTGATCGTGGACGCCGTCGCCGCCTGCTTCTTCCTGTTCGTCTCGCACATCGACTGGGCGGCTGTCGGGCTGATCGCCGTCGGCTCCACCCTCGGCGGACAGCTCGGCGCGCGGGTCGGCCGCCGACTCCCGCCGCCCGCGTTGCGCGCGACGATCGTCCTGGTCGGCCTGGCAGCCGTCACCCGGCTGCTGGTCACCTGAGCGTGCCGCTCCACCAGCGGCAACCCCGCCATGCCCTCCAGAGCGGGCGACCTGACCGGGCAAACGGTGGCAGACTGACGACACATCGAAGCTCCGGTGGTTCAGGGCGACTTGGGAAGGTCACCCCGTTCGACCGGAGCTTCGTCGCATTCGTGACGGCCCGGCCCGCTCCCTCTCATCGCCGCGACCTGCGAACTCACATGATCACCGGGACTTTGAAACGCCCCTGCAGTGGGAGTGCGAAGTATCCGTCGGGCGAGAATCCGGACGGTTCGTGCGCTCGCACCGGACCGCGGCTCGGGGGAGGCGGAAATGATCGTGCACACACCCGCGCCGCTGCCCCTCGGAGCGCCGACCTGATGATTCCGGCCCTTCGTGCAACATTCTTCTCGCCCGCCACGACCAGGGCGCTGCCCCCGGGGGAAGGGCGGCGCCCTGGAGCCGATGTGCCGCCCGGTTATCCGGATCGGCCGCTCCTCGACACCGGGCGGCGTGGCGAGGAAATCCACTTCGCGGACGCACCGGTGCGGCGGATGACTTCGAGGGATTCTCGCCGAATCCATCGAGCCGATTTCGGCTGACCAGGAAAAGCGCCGTGCAGGCGCGTTCGAGAGGCGTCATGAGCAGGCCTCCCGTTACCCGGGATCTCTCCGCGGAATTCACTTTAGTGGTGCCGCTGCTCGGCGTCATCCTCCGGCCGGGGCGACGCGTCCGCGAGCGCGCCGTCCGCAGGGGTGCGGACGGCGCGCGACCTGGTGGACGCTCGTGCCGGCCCCTGCGGTGACTCGCCGGTTCCGTGTGCCGATCGCCCCGGGTGCGTGTTCAAGTGCCGTGTTTGGGCAGTTGAACACGTAGGGAGAACAGGCGGCCGAATGCCCGTCGCCGCTCGTCCTCGACATCCGTCGAGGACGAGCGGCGACGCGTTTCGGGCCCCGGCCGAGGCGATCCGGCCGGGGAGCGGCCGTCGAACCAGCGGCTCAGACGATCTCTCGGACGTGCTCCCCGGGGACGGGTGCGTAGTCGGCGAGGTCGATGCGGGCGCCGTTGGCGATGGGTATGGCGTCGAGGAACTGACCGGGCAGATCGAAGGCGTCGACGAGGGTGGTCATGTGCGGTGCGAGATCCGCGAAGACCGAGTCGGTGACGGTGGGCAGTTGCCGGACCTGGTCCGGGGTGAGGTGGGATTCGGCCAGCAGGTCGCCGGAGTGGTGGCCGAGTTGGTCGAGCAGGAAGAGCGTGCACAGCTGTCGCAGCAGATGCCGGGCCTGGGGTTCCGCGGCCCGGTGGACCGCGTCGATGAAGGCGTCGGCGGCTTGCAGGGCGGCGTGGACGGAAACCATCCGCAGGGCTGCCGAGGAGGTGACGTTCCAGCGTGCGACGGGGTCGTTGAAGGGTCCGCGGCGCAGGGCGGTGCGGGCGCGTGCCTGCCAGATGGCTTCGGCCCGGGCGAGCAGGGCGCGCAGGACGTGCGGGTCGGTCAGCTCACCGGAGGCCGGTGGGGTGGTCGCCGCAGCGGCATCGGCCTGGTGGCTGAACAGCAGTTCCGCTGCGGCTTTGCTCCAGATGACGAGATTGTCGCCTTCGGCGGTCACGGTTCCTTCGGCATACTGGGCGTACCCCGCCAGGCCGTTGACGGCGAACAGGCCCTGGGCACCGCAGCGTTCGCGGCATTCCACGACGATGGCGCGAGCCTGCCAGGTGATCCAACCCTTGGCGATCGCCACCAGGCGTTCGGCCTCGCTGCGGTCCTCGGCGGTGTGGTGGTTCCAGCGGGAGAGTACCGAGCGGTGCAGGAAGGTCATCGCGTAGGCGGTGGCCAGCGATGTCAGCAGATGGCTGTGGTGGCTGCGGTGAACGTTGAGGGCGAGGCGCTGGCCGGGCTTGGGTCCGGTGACGTGGCGGTGCTGGCCGTAGCGGACTGCGATGGCCAGCGCTGCCCGTGAGGCACCGACGGCTGCCCCGCTCATGCACAGCTTGCCCACGGTGACCCGGCCGATGGACCGCAGGAATCGCTTGCGGCGGCTGCCGAGGGCGCTGGTCAGGGTGCCGTCGTGACCGAGCCGGCCGTGGTCCGCTTCCAGCAGGGCCTCGCGCGGCAGCCGAACGTGGTAGAAGGAGGTGAGGGCGTGGTCGACGGGGGCGCCCGGCCGCGGGGGAAGCCGGCGCACCTGGATGCCGGGCAGCGGTCCCCGTTCGTCGCTGAGCGGGGTCAGGAAGAGGAAGACGCCCTGGTCCTGGCCGTCCACCAGGAGGCGGGCGGCGACCACTGCGGCCTTGGGGCCGCCGGTGGTGCTGGTGTTGGGCATGAACTTCTGCGCGCCGGCATGGGGGGTGTGGAGGACGAACCCGCCCGAGTCCCGGTCGAGTTCGGCGGTGGTCTCGATGTTGAAGCTGTCGTTGCCGTGGTCGAGCTCGGTGCACAGGAATGTTCCGATGCGGCGCATGGCCGTGAACTCGGACAGGTCCCGGCGGGCGTCCGGGTCGTGGTCCAGGATGCTGCCCAGGAACAGGTTGTAGTGGATCCCCGCTACCGTGCACAGGCTCCCTCCGCCGTCCACAATCGCGGCCCATTCGTGCAGACTCGCCAGCAGGTCGGGGTCTGCGGCGAGGCTTTCGGCTCCGTCGACGGTGTCGTTCACCAGCCGCAGCCACGTGTAGGCCAGGGCTTCCTGTTCGGCGGCGGAGCGGCCGGGGCGGTGGCGGAACGTCGGGTGGCTGATCAGCCGGCGCCAGGTGCCGTGGATCCTCTCCCGTTCGCTGCCGTGTCCGAACAGCAGCCGGGACAGTTGCCGGACCGGCGAGGTGCCCGTCGCTTCCGGTCTTGCGGCCGACAAGGTTTCGACGGCACGCACGTCAGGTTCGGTTGCCACGAGTGCCATGAGTCTCCCCCGGTTGATCTACCTCGGTCAGGACATTGATCGCCCCAGAAGATACGGGGCCATCGTTTTCTACTTCAAGCAATGAAAACGTTGCCGCGCGTGGTGTTGCGTTTTCTGCTGATTTGTCCTAGGCGGCCGCGTCGGGCGCCCTCTCGGCCGTCGCCCCGAGCGCTGCCGGTAGGCTGTGGAGGGCGCGGCCGAAAGGTGCTGACCGGCCGGAATCCTGGGCGAACTGACGGGCTCGGGTCGGCGGTCGGCGCGCTCGCCGAAACGTATCGAAGGGGCCCCGTCGTTCGCGTACGGTGATTCCGCGGTGGATTAGCTTATTCATTGCAGGAAATCGGTCTACTGACCGGTAGGACGAGTCCGAGAAAAAAGTCGAGCGTCCCGTCTTGTCCAAAGGCCGTTAATGTGCGTCTAATGTATCCATTAGGGCGCTCGTCACGACTGCTCCTTGGGCGGTCGGCCGTGCGAGCAGCAGGGCGTGGGATCATATGCCATCGGTTTGTTTTTGTCCAATCGCTGATGGAGTAAGGCGGAGGTAGGGCGTGGCGGTGCAGGAACGGGCCATCAGGACGAGGCGGGCCATCCTCGTCGCGGCAGCCGCAGTCTTTGCCGAGGTGGGGTACGAAGCGGCGACGATCGCCGAGATCCTCAACCGGGCAAAGGCGGCCAAGGGGTCCCTGTACTTCCACTTCGGTTCGAAGGCCGATTTGGCCCAGGCGGTCCTGGCCGACCAGCTCACCTCGGTGCCGGAACTGCCGCCGCAGCAACTGATGCTCCAGCAGGGCCTGGACGAGGCGTTCGTGCTCGCCTACATGCTCTCCAAGCGGGATCCGGTCGTGCAGGGCAGCATCCGACTGACGATGGATCAGGGAACGCCGAACGACGGCCTGGACCGGCGTGTGCCGATGAGCGGGTGGATCGAGCGCAACCGAGTCCTGCTCGAAAAGGCCAGGGAGAACGGCGAACTGCTGCCGCACGTCGACGTGGCGGCCGCGGCGCGGATGTTCCTCGGGGCGTTCACGGGGGTGCAGATACTGTCCAAGATCATGACCGATCACGCCGACATGCCCGAACGGGTGTCGGAGTTGCAGCGCCACCTGATGGAGACCATCGCGGTGCCGCCGGTGTTCGCACGACTCGACCTGGCCGCCGATCGGGGGGCCCGGGTGTACGACGCGGCGCTGAAGCTGCGTGACGAGTCCCGCGCCGCCGTTTAGGTGTGTCGACCCGCAGGGTCGTTCACGCACGGCACCGCCCGGCAGCACGGCGAGGGGTCGTCGTCTTGCCCGACGCGTCCGGCCCGCCGGCGAGGGGGACCCGGCAGGTGGTGGTGCCGGCCCGTCAATGTGCCGGGTGGGGAGTCCCCGCCCGGCGCGAGGCGCAGTAGATTGTTGCGCCGCGGGGAACGATGGAGGGGGGAAGAAGATGGACCTTGCCGGCTGCCCTTACGTCCTGGACGTGACGGGGCATGACCTGGCCGGAGAAGCGGCGGTGCTGCGGGCGCGGGGCCCGGCCGTGCAGGTGGAGCTGCCCGGGGGCGTCGTGGCCTGGGCCGTGGTCGGGCAACGGCACGTCGAGCAACTCCTGACCGACTGGCGGGTGTCGAAGGACGCTCATCAGCACTGGCCGGCGTTCGTCGAAGGGCGGATCACCGCGGAGTGGCCGCTGTACCCATGGGTGGCGAACGAGAACATGCTCTTCGCCTACGGGGAGAGCCACGCCCGGCTGCGCCGGCTGGTCGCCGGGGCGTTCACCATGCGGCGCACCGAGATGCTGCGGCCCCGGGTCGCCGGGATCACCTCGGAACTCCTCGACCGGATGGACGCTCTTCCGGCCGGAACCCGGGTCGACCTTCGGCGTGCCTTCGCCGAGGTGCTGCCGATGCGGGTCATCTGCGAACTGTTCGGCGTCCCGCAGGGCGAGGCCACGGACGCGCTGTGCGTCGCCCTGCACAAGGTCTTCAGCACCACCATCTCGGCACAGGAGGTCGAGGCGGCGCGGTTGCAGGCGTTCACGCTGCTGTCGGACCTGGTGCGGGCCAAACGGGCCGAGCCCGGGAACGACCTGACCACGTCCCTGATCGAGGCGCGGGACCAGGGGGACCGCCTGAGCGAGGAGGAACTGCTCGGCACTCTCTTCCTCATGATAGCCGGCGGTCAGGACACCACCGCCGCGCTGATCACCAACGCCGTGGGCGCGTTGCTGAGCCACCCCGACCAGCTGGAGCACGTCCTGGCGGGCCGCGCGACCTGGCAGGACGTGTCCGACGAGACCATGCGGGTGCACACGCCCGGCGCGTACTCGCCGATGAGGTTCGCCGTCGAGGACATCGACCTGGACGGCGTGACGATCCGCAAGGGAGACCCCATCCTGGTCTCGTTCGCGGCAGCCGGCCTGGATCCCGAGCGCTACGGACCCCACGCCGACCGCTTCGACGTGCTGCGCCAGGACCGTGATCTGCTCGGCTTCGGGCACGGAACGCACCATTGCCTGGGCGCTCCGCTCGCCGAGTTGGAGGCGACAACGGCCTTCGCCGCCCTCTTCGAGCGCTTTCCCCGCATGCGGCTGGTGTGCCGCCCGGAGGAGCTGGAGCCTGCGCAGAGCTTCCTGATGAACACCTACCGGGAATTGCCGGTGTTCCTGTCCCCGGTTTCCTGAGCTCGTCGTCGAGCGATTTCGCCGGTCGGCGGTGCGACCTCGTGGCACCGCCGGCCATCAGGTTCCGCCGCGCTCGCCGAGGACCCCGTCCGGCCCGGCACACGCCCGGGCCCACCTGGTCCTGGCGGATCCAGCCGCGCGGGGCCACGTGACGTACCCTGCCGCCGCGGGCCGTCTGCCGGACCACCGGCGTCGGTTCGGCGGCCCGGGACGTCCCCACCGGGCGTCGGCGCAACCCGGGCGCGGGTTTCCTCATCCGACCGGCCGGCCCCGCAGCTCGCCGCGCACGGCCCGTCGGGCCGCCGCCGGCAACCTTTCGCACCCCCGGGGGGGGAACGTCGAGCCCCCGGCCGCCGCCGTACCCGGGTGCGCCCGTATTGATTCCTCCGGTCCGCGTGTGCAAAACGCATGAACGGGCATGCGGAACCACTATTCCGCGGGGCAACCCCCGACATCTAAAGTCGATCCAGTCGCGTTGCCTTGGCGTTGTGGCAGTGAAGGCGCCGATTCGTCGGCCGGATCTTTTTTCCTGGAGGGAAAGGCTGTGCTGCGTCAAGACGTCACCCCCGAGCAGCCGTGGGAAACGGTGGCGAAATCCATCGAGTTCATGCCCGCCAAGTATTCCCACAAGACCCATCCCGAATCGACGGCGCAGGAAATGCTGAGGTGCGATTCGGCGGACCTCGACAGACTCGTGGACGCGGGCCTTCCGTTCGAAGTCCGGGCGGGCGTGCGCCACTTCGATGTGAACGATCTCTACAACCTCGGCATGTACTCGGGCCGGGGAAACACCCAGCCGGAACTCGCGTTCCGCATGCTGTTCCGCTTCGCCAGCCGTCCGGTCGACGACCTGTTGCGCGAGAAGTCCTGGGACTTCAGGGTCACGCTGGAGTGCACCGCGTGCGAGGGGGAGGCGCCCTGGCGTTTCGCCGCGCCCGAAGCCGCCCGCTTCGGCGGGCGGCTGGCCGGGGGAGCGGCGCCGGAGCCGAGCGCGCGCTCGGCCTCCTACGAGGCGACGGTCACCATCGTCGGCGCCCGGACCCCCCTGCTCTCCGCCCAGTTGCGCGGCATCACCCGGGACTACCTCGACTCCGGCTACCGCTGGCAGATGATCCCCGTCGCGATGCAGGCCGACTACGACCTGGTGCACGCGCTCGGTGCGACCAGCTGCATCGCGGCGAGCCTGCTGCTCGCCGAGCGGTTCCGGGCAGCCGGATACCGGGCCGAGGCGAAGCGGGGCTGGTTCTGCGGCGTGCTGGGCGGCGCCCTCGACCTGCCGCACGCCTGCGTGGAAGTCGTGGACGACGACGGCGCGCTCAAGACCATCGACATCGCCAAGGCGCAGCTGGCCGCCCGCCTGTCGCCGAACACCGCGGACTTCCAGGAGCTGTGCCTCGGGTCGATCTACAACAAGGTGATCCCGTCCGCGGCTTCCGGCAACGCGCCCTTCGGGCATCACGAGTGCGGCTCCCGTGAGCCGGTCCGGGTGCGCGCGGACATTCGATCGACGAGCTGAAGCTGAAACTCCTGCACCACTGTCTTCGGAAGGGTGAGTGAAACATGGCGGTACGTGAAATCGAGCCGATCGTGCTGGACCTGGAACGGCTGGAGAACCTGGCCGAATCCGGCTACTACAACCCCTATTCGATGTTCGACTGGCCCGACGCCATCGAACCCGGCATGCCGTGGATGAGCGAGAGCCTGACCACGCTGGCCGGCACCGAGATGTGGGACGAGCTGACCCGCGAACAGCAGATCGCGCTCACCAAGTACGAGGCGATCAACTTCTTCAGCCTGAACATCCACGGCATCCGCGAGTTGCTCAACGACGTCGTGATGCGCATTCACGAGCGGACCTACGCGGACGTCTCGGAATTCCTGCACCACTTCATCGGTGAGGAAAACGAGCACATGTGGTTCTTCGCGCAGTTCTGCCTGCGCTACGGCGGCCGGCTGTACCCGGCGCAGCCGGCGCTGAAGGCCGACTCGGTCGAGCACCTCTCCACCGTGGCCCGCGAGCTGATCGTGTTCGCCCGCATCCTGATCTTCGAGGAGATCGTCGACTACTACAACGCGCACATGGCGACGGACCAGTCCCTGCCGGCGATCGCCCGCGAGATCAACCGGGTGCACCACCAGGACGAGAGCCGGCACGTCGCCTTCGGCCGGATGATCTTCACCGACCTGCTCGCCCAGGTGGCCAAGCGCGACCCGAACGAGGTGCCGGTGGTCGCCGAGTACTTGGAGAGCTACCTGCAGTACAGCATCGCCACCCTCTACAACCCGGCCGCCTACCGCGACGCGGGCATCCCCGATGCCCTCGCGCTGCGCCGGCGGGCGCTGGAGCACCCTGCCCGCATCGAGGCGCACGCGCAGGTTCTGAAGCGGACGCGGAAGTTCCTGTCGAAGGCAGGCGTCGGCAGGGAGCTGATCAAGTGACCACCGAGCCCATGCAGGCGGTGCGCGACTTCATCCTGGCCCGCAACCCCAAGCTCGACCAGCTGCCCGACGACCTGGACCTCATCGACAGCCGCGCCATCAACTCCCTGGCCTTCGTCGAGTTCATCTTCCTGCTGGAAGAGCTGACCGGCGAGTCGATCGACCCGGAGGACCTGGACCTCGACGACTTCCGCACCCTCAGCGCGGTGAACGCCCGATTCTTCATGAAGGAAGCAGCCTGATGACCACAGTGACCGACAACGGCCTCGGAGTTCTGGACGGCAGCCAGCTGCGGGTACTGCGGGCGATCGACGCGGTGTTCCGGCGCCTGGCCGACGGCTGGGGCGCCCCGGAGTTCCGGTTCCCGTTCCTGATGCGCTGCGAGGACCTCGACCGCTTCGACTACTACGACAACTTCCCGCACCTGGGCCTCGCGGCGACCCGGCTCGACCCCGAGCGCCTCGGCGGCCTGCTCAAGCAGTCGCAGCGGCCGGTGGAGCGGATCCCCGCCGACGTGATGGAGCCGACCGCGTTCGCGCTGCCCTCGGCGGCCTGCTACTCCATCTACGTCAACCTGGCGGGCTCCACGCTGCCCGCCGAGGGGACGATGCGGACCACGGTCGGCACCTGTTTCCGCAACGAGACCCACTACCAGGGCCTCCAGCGGTTGCTCGGCTTCTCCATGCGGGAGATCGTCTGCGTGGCGGCGGAGGACGTGGCCAAGAACCACCTGCTGCGCGCCAAGGACGCCGTGACCGCCCTGTGCGCCGAGCTCGGCCTCGACCTCCGTCTCGAGGTCGCCACCGACCCCTTCTTCGACAAGAACAGCGGCAAGGCGAAGATGCAGCGCCTGTTCCCGGTCAAGGAGGAGTTCGTGGTGGGCGGCCTGGCCATCGGCTCGGTCAACTACCACCGGAACTTCTTCGGCGAGCGGTGCGGCATCCTGGCCGGCGAGGACACGGCGCACACCAGCTGCCTGGCCTTCGGCCTGGAGCGCTGGGTGCACGTCCTGACCGACCGGTTCGGCAGCGCCGACGCCGCCGCCGCCGCGGTCGAGAGCCTGCACTGATGCCGTCCGCAGCGAGCGTGCTCGGCCTCCGAGTGAGCCTGCTCCAGTCGGGCATGGGCGGGGTCGCCGGCTCGGAGCTGGCCTGCGAGGTGTCCAACGCGGGCGCCGCGGGCTGTGTGGGCGGCTACAAGTTGGCCGGCAGCGCGCTGTCGGCCATCCTCGCCCGGCTGGTCTCCGGCACCGACCGGCCCGTCGGCGTGAACCTGATACCGGAAGTGGTGGGGCCCGACGAGCTGGACCGGCAAGTGGCCCAGGTGCTCGACGAGACACCGGACCGCGTGCACCTGTCCTTCTTCGGCATGCCCGACGACGCGGTCTTCGACCGGGTCACCGCGGCGGGCCGGCAGCTGGTGGTGCAGGTCGGGTCGGTCCGGGACGGCGTCCACGCGGCCGACCGCGGCGCCGTGGTGGTGGCCCAGGGCATCGAGGCGGGCGGCCACCTGCTCGGTACGGAGCGGCGCGACGACCTGGTGGGAGCACTGCGGGCACTGCTGCCCGACGCCTGCCTGGTCGCCTCGGGCGGAATCGGCTCGCCCGAGGAGGCCGCACGGGCGCTGGCCGCCGGCGCCGACGGGGTGCTGCTCGGCACCGCCTTCGTCGTCGCCCACCAGTCGCGTGCCCACGCCCGCTTCAAGTCCGCGGTGACCGCCGCGGACCAGGCCGACACCGTGATCAGCGACGTGTACGAGGTCGGCTGGCCGGGCCGGCGGCACCGCGTGCTCGCCACGGCCGTCACCGCCGACCCGAGCCTGCCCGCGAAGTTCATCGGCAAGACGGTGGTCGAAGGGAAGCCGTACCTGGTGCCGCGGTTCAGCGCGGCGGTCCCCACCGATGCGACCAGCGGCCGCATCGAGGAGATGGCGCTGTACTGCGGCCAGTCCTGCGGCGAGATCACCGAGGAAGTCCCGGCGGCCGACGTCGTCGCCGCGTTCGCACGGGTCCTTCCGGGCCCCGAAACAGTCAAGAGCAACGAAAGGCCGGAACACCATGTCCACTGAGGCAGTGCACGACGAGTACTACCACGACCTGAGCTACCGCGAGGACCTGCCGCTGATCCCGACCAGGGAGGGCGTCGAGCTCTACTGTGAGTCCACCGGTGAAGGCATTGCCATCACGACGCTCAACAACTTCTTCTTCACCGCCCCGTTCTGGCGGGACTACACCGACGAGCTCGTCAAGCACCACCGCATCGTCAGCTACGACCTGGCCAACCACGGCCACTCCACCCGCCTGGAGCGGGAGCCCACCTGGGAGGAGCACGTCGAGGACCTGGCCCGGCTGCTCGACGCCCTGGAGATCGACTCGACCTACCTCCTCGCCTCCTCGGCCTCCACCCAGCTCGCCCGTGACATGGCCCTCGCCCACCCGGACCGGGTCCGCGGCCTCATCCTGGCCGGACCGGTCGTCGGCCCGCAGATCCGCCGGCACCGGATGCTCCAGCGCGCCTGGCTTCAGACGCTGAACAGCCACGACATCCCCACGCTGTTCGCCCACATGTACCCCGAGTTCGTCAGCACCCAGATGATCGAGGAGTACCGCGTGCCGGGCTACCTCGGCCTCCGGGAGAGCTTCCTGGCCATGTCGACGCCCGAGGAGCTCAACAACGGCCTGGCGCTGGCGCAGCAGGGCGACCCCAGCTCCGAGCTGCTGACCCGGATCCAGGCGCCGACGCTGATCGCCCTGGGCGACGACGACATCCTGCTCGGCCCGACCGCGGGGCACGAGCTGGCCGCCCTGTTCCCCAAGGGCCGCTGCGTGATCATGCCCAAGGCCGGCCACGTGCCCTTCCTCGACGAGCCGGTGGCCTTCCAGGAGATCACGCGGAAGTTCATCGAAGAAGTGGAAGCCAATGCCTGACACCGCGGTGGAGGTGCGGCAGCGGATCCGCGAGTTGCTGGTCGGCGTGTTCGGCGGCCCCTCCTTCGTCAGCCAGGTGCAGGACACCGCCTCGCTCCGCGAGGCCGGAGTCCCCTCCACCGCACTGGTCGCCCTGCTGGTCGCGATGGAGGACGCGTTCGGCTTCGAGTGGGACGACGACATCCGGCCGGAAGTGCTGCGCTCGATCGACTCACTGGCAGGCCACGTCGTGGCGCTGCGCAACTGAGGGCTCGCACGGTGATCGTCGAGCCGGCCCCGGCCCGGGGCACGGTGCCGCGGATGTCACTGGAAACGTCGTGGGTGGCGCCGCCCCACGGACCGGCGGAGCAGTTCACCGCCGGCCGCCGGGCGGCCGCCGCCGCGCTGGCCGCAGCCGGGTCCGCCGAGCGGACGGTGCCGCGGGCCCGGGACGGCCGGCCGCTCTTCCCTCACGGGTTCGCCGGTTCGATCTCCCACACCGGCCGGCTCGCGGTCGCCGTGGTGGTCCCCGGCGCCGAGGCGGTCGGCGTCGACATCGAACCCGCGGCCATGACCCCCCGCATGGCCGCGTTCGTCCTGCGGGAACAGGAGCGGCGCCTGCTGCTCCCCCCGCGTGGGCCCCACACCGCGCGGGACCTGTTCGCCGCCAAGGAGGCCGCCTTCAAGGCTCTGAACTGCCTCGGCATGCTGGGGGAGTTCCTGTTCTGGCAGATCCACCTCGGTCGCTCCGAGGGCGTGTTGACCGCGACGTACGGCGGCGAATCGGTGCCGGTGTGGATCCACGCGCAGGCGGATCTGTCGTTCGCCGTGGCGATCCGTCGCTGAAGTCCGGCCCTTCCGCCCACCCGCCCTCCCATGAGCCTGATCCGCCGCTCGGTTCCGGGCCCTTGCCCCTCATCTGGAGACCCTCATGACCGGTACATCCCCGTCCGGGGGGAATGCGCGCTTCCAGCGCACGCTGACCACCCCGAAGATCGTGTTCATCATCATCGCCGCAGCCGCCCCCCTGGCCGCGATGGTGTTCACCGTCCCGCTCGCCTTCGCCCTCGGCACCGGCCCCGGCGTACCGGCCATGTTCCTCTTCGCCGGCCTGACCCTGCTGTGCTTCTCCGCCGGCTACGCCGCCATCTCACGGCGGATCAGCGACATGGGCGGTTTCTACGCCCACATCGCGCACGGTCTCGGCCGCCGGGTGGCGGCCGGGGCGGGACTGCTCGCGGTGCTCGCCTACAACGCCGCCACGGTCGGGGTCCTCGGCGCGTTCGCCTACTTCACCCAGAACGTGGCCGCGGACCACGGGCTGAACCTGCCCTGGCAGGTGTGGGCGGGACTCGGCCTGCTGCTGGTCGCCCTGCTCGGCTACCGGGAGGCCAACCTCAGCGCCCGGCTGCTGTCCGTCTGCATGGTGTGCGAGATCGCCATCCTGGTCGCACTGGACATCGCGGTCCTGGCCCGTCACGGCGCCGCGGCCCTGCCGTCCGCCTCCTTCGCCCCCCACCAGGTCCTCGCCCCCGGACTCGGCGTCGCCGTGATGTTCGGCTTCGCCTCCTTCCTCGGCTTCGAGTCGGCCGCCCTGTACGGCGAGGAGGCCAAGGCGCCGCACCGCAGCGTGCCCCGCGCCACCGTCATCGCCGTCCTGGTCGTCGCCTCGTTCTACGCCCTGACCAGCTGGGTCGCCGTCGGTGCGGTGGGCCCCGAGCGGATCCAAGCGGAAGCCGCAAACCACCTCGGCGACCTGTTCTTCCTGCTCAGCGACGGCTACCTGGGCCACGCCGCCACCGTGACCATGCAAGTGCTGCTGTGCACCAGCCTCTTCGCCTCCTGGCTGGCGCTGCACAACGCCGCCAACCGGTACATGTACGCCCTGAGCCGCGACGGGCTGCTGCCAGCCCGCCTCAACGCCACGCACGCGGGGCACAGCTCCGTGCACCGGGCCAGTGTGACCCAGTCCGTCTTCAGCACGGTGACGGTCGCCCTGTTCGCGGCTGCGGGCCTCGATCCGTACGTGAACATGTCGACCAGCATGCTGGGGCTGGGCACCCTCGGCATCATCCTGCTCCAGGCCCTGGCCTCGGTGGCGGTGATCGGCTACTTCCGGAACCGGCGCGAGGAACGCTGGCAGACCGTCATCGCGCCCGCGCTGGGCGCGCTGGGACTGATCACCGCGGCGGTTCTGGTGGTGTCGAACTTCGACGTGCTGACCGGGACCACGAATCCCGTCGTCACCGCGTTGCCGTGGCTCCTGCTGGTCGCCGTCGGCCTCGGCATCGCCTTCGCCTCCTGGCTGCGCTCGGCCCGTCCGGACCGGTACGCCCGCCTCGGCGGCGCATCCATGCCGGTGCCGCCGCCCACCGCCCCGCTCGGAGACCCCGCCGGCAGCCTCTCCCAAGCAGCGCAGTGACTCCGCCTCGAGCGGGGAGCCGCGCACTGGAAAGGATCAGCTCCAATGGTTCGTGAAGCCGAAACCCATGCGGACATACCGTTCGGCCCCGAAGACACACCGTGGCAGAAGACCTTCAGCAGCCTTGGGGTCGTCGGCGGCCGCCCCTACGGCACCCCGCCGTCCAGCGACCCCAGGGCGGCCTACCTCCACGTTCCCGAAGTGCCCCACTACAAGGTGCAGTTGCCGCCGACCGGGCTCGACGCGCAGCAGTACGGCGAGGCCGAGGCACTGTTCCGCCGCCACGTGGACACCCAGACCCGCAACTTCGCCGGCTACCAGGTCACCAGCGACCTCGACTACGAACAACGCCTGGGGCACTACCTCAACCGGCACCTCAACAACGTCGGGGACCCGTACCAGTCCAGCTCGTACACACTCAACTCGAAGGTGCTCGAACGCGTCGTCCTCGACTACTTCGCGTCACTGTGGCACGCGAAGTGGCCGCACGACCCGCAGGACCCCGAGTCGTACTGGGGGTACGTCCTGACCATGGGCTCCAGCGAAGGCAACCTGTACGGTCTGTGGAACGCACGGGACTACCTGTCGGGCAAGCCCCTGCGCACCCACCACCGCGAGCCGGGCCAGGCCGGTGTCGAGCAGGCCCCGCAGGGCGACGGCCCGAACGCCTTCCATCCGGTGGCGTTCTTCTCCGAGGACACCCACTACTCGCTGACCAAGGCCGTACGGGCGCTGGCCATCGACACCTTCCACGACCTGGGCTCCACGCGCTACCCCGACGACAACCCGCTCGCGCCGGGCACCCCCTGGCCGCGGAAGGTGCCCTCCACCGAGGACGGCGCCATCGACGTCGAACAACTCGCCGTCCTGGTCAGGTTCTTCGCCAGCCGCGGCTACCCCATCCTGGTCAGCCTCAACTACGGGTCCACCTTCAAGGGCGCCTACGACGACGTCGAAGCGGTCGCCCGCACGGTGCGCGCCATCTGCGCCGCGTACGGGCTGGACAAGCGGACCGTCCACCAGGGCCGCGGCGAGGAGGGCGGCCAGGACGAACGGTCGGGATTCTGGCTACACGTCGACGGGGCCCTCGGCGCCGGCTACGCGCCCTTCCTGGAGATGGCCCGGAACGCGGGCATGGTGGAGCAGGCACCGCCGGTCTTCGACTTCCGGCTCGGCGACCTTCACTCACTGACCATGAGCGGCCACAAGTGGATGGGCACGCCGTGGGCGTGCGGAGTGTTCATGACCCGCACCGGACTGCAGATGGCCCCGCCCGGGGCCTCGGAGTACATCGGCGCCGCCGACACCACCTTCGCGGGCTCCCGCAACGGCTTCTCCTCGCTCCTGATGTGGGACTACCTGGCCCGCCACTCCTACGACGACCAGGCCCGGCTGGCGGCCGAGTGCGACCACCTCGCGGCCTACACCCACCGGCAACTCCTCGCACTGCAGGAGCAACTGGGCCATGACCTGTGGGTCGCCCGCAGCCCGCAGTCGCTGAGCATCCGGTTCCGCCAGCCCCGCGCGGACATCGTCCGCCGCTACTCCCTGGCCAGCGAGTCCGTGCACGTTGACGGTACCGCCCGCGCGTACGTCCACCTGTACGTGATGCGCCACCTCACCAGGGAGCTCGTCGACGAGCTCCTCGACGAGCTGCGACAGCCGGGCGCCTTCACCCCGGCCCCGCCCACCGGCACCACCGCCGGCGGGGCGCGAGCGGCCCGACCGGTCGAACCGGTGGCCGACGCGATGGCGGGCTGACCCGCACCCACACCGCAATGACGTCTGAGGTGACGGACGCGGCCCCCACGGGCCGCTCGAGAAGGCCGCCGCGGATGCGGGCGGGCCCACGTGCTCCCCGGGCACGTGGGCCCCTTCGCTTTCCCGGGCCGGTCCACGTCTCCCCAGACGTCCCGAGCCACGACCGAGGAGAGGCATGTCCGCCCAACAGCACGACTTCCGGCTCACCGCCGACGAGCTGGTGCAGTTCCACCGGACCGGGTACGCGGGCCCCTTCACGCTCTACGAGCCCGACGAGATCGCACGGGAGTGGGCCCGGACCCGCCAGGACCTCACGGACTGCAGCGGCGCGGTGTACCAGGACGCCACCGACGGGTCGGAGGCGGCGAACCTGTCCAACCACGACCGGCACCTCGACAACGCCTTCCTCGCCGACCACATCACCCAGCCGGGCATCGTGGACCGGGTCGTCTCCGTGCTCGGCCCTGACGTCCTGTGCTGGCGCTCGGACTTCTTCCCCAAGTACCCGGGGAACGAAGGCACGGACTGGCACCAGTCCGTCACCTTCGCCAATGCCTCCGGTCGGCCCCAGATCCAGTGGCCGCCGGGATCGGGCCCGGGCGGCTGCCTTACCGTGTGGTGCGCCTTCACCGACGCCCCCGCCGACATGGGCGGCCTGCAGTTCATCCCCGGCACGCACCGCACCATGCACTACGACGAGACCAAGCGCATGCGCTACGACCCCGACCGGAACACCTCCGTGGTGAAGAACGGCGTCCGGCGCGGCTTCTTCGGCTACGACTACCGCGAACTCCAGATCGACCCGAACTGGCGGCCGGACGAGTCGCGGGCCGTGTCCATGGAGCTGCGGGCCGGGCAGTTCGTCATTTTCTGGTCGCGCCTCCTGCACGCCTCGCACCCGCACGCCGGTCGGACCAAGCAGATGCGCATGGGCTTCTCGGCCCGCTACGTGCCCGCGTTCGTGCGGGTCTACCCCGGAGCTTCGGCGGTCGAGGAGTTCGGCGCCCGGGCGAGCCTGGAACGGTACGGGGCGGTCCTGGTCAGCGGCGAGGACCGCTTCGGCCACAACCGCATCGCCATGAGCACCACCGCCGGCCGTGTCTTCCGCCGTCGCCGCGGCGGCGCGCCCACGGGCGCCTGAGGCCGACGCGCGGTTGCGGTTCCCGGGCTGCGGCGGCTCCCAGGGCTGCGGCGGCCGGGGCGGTTGCCTTCTCCCGGGCATGCGCCGCAGCCCTGGTCCGTGCTCCATGCCGCAGGGGCGGAGCACGGACCAGGGCTGCGGGAGCGGGGTGCGGCCGGTGGGCTACTGCGCCGCGGGCGCCGAGGTCAACATCCGTTCCACGGCGGCCAGCACGTTCCCCGTCGCCGCCGCGGCGGCCGGCAGGACGCCGGCAATGAGGAGATATCCGTGCACCAGGCCGGGAGCGGGCACGTGCTGCACCTCGACGCCGGCTAGGGCCAGCCGCGCCGCGAGCTCGACGCCTTCGTCGTGCAGCGGGTCGAACTCGGCCGTGCCGACCACCGTGGGCGGCAGTCCGCGGTGATCGGCGCCCAGCAGGTCGACCGCCGGGTCCGTCCGGTGCGCCGGGTCCGGTAGGTACTGCTCGTAGTGCCAGCGCAGGTCGTCGACCTCAAGCAGGTACCCCGAGCCGTAGGTGCGGGCGGACGGGAACCGCAGCTGCGGATCGGCCACCGGGTACACCAGCAGCTGCGCGGCGAACTCCACGCCGCCGTGGTCGCGGTAGTGCATCGCGATCCCCATCGCCAGCGTCCCGCCCGCGCTGTCCCCGGCGATCACGTGCCGGCGGCCCGGGAAGGCGCGGTCCGCCCAGTCGGACGCGGCGATGCCGTCCCGGAGCGGGCCGGGGTACGGATGCTCCGGCGCACGGCGGTAGTCGACGGAGACGACGACCGCGCCGAGTTCGGTGGCGATGCGGCGGCAGACCGGGTCGTGCGTGTCGACGTCACCGACGGCCCAGCCGCCCCCGTGCAGGTACGTCACCAGACGCCCCCGGTCGGTGGGCGGCAGATACGTCCGGACGCCGAACTCGCCGTCTCCGCCGTCGAGCAGCTGGTCCTTCGTCTCGACGCCCGCGTCCCGGGCGCCCGCGCTGAACTGGGCCGCCTGTGCGGCGTAGCGCTCGCGCTGCTGCGCCACGGTGAGCGTGCGCGCCGGTTCGGGTCGGCTGCCGGCCTGCCACTGGATCAAGGCGCGGACGAAACGGTCCATGGCCAAGAGGGCTCTCCTTGAGTCACACCGGCGGCGGATCCGGCGGTCCGGATCCGCGCGGCCGGCTGTTCAACGGGGTCGGGCTACGGCGCGAGCAGCCGTTTCGGACTCAGGCCGTGACGTCGGCGGGCAGAATGAAGTCGGTCGTGGTCTCGGGCCACTCCGGCACCGACTCGATCTCCACCGCCGCCACGGTCACCGAGTAGCCGCCGCCGGTGCCGATCAGCAGCACGCGGTCGCCCGGGCTCACTTCCTTCTTCTCCACCAGGCGGGCCACCGCCGCGGTCAGGTCGCCCGCGCCCAAGTGCCCCGCGTACCGCCCCCAGTTCCACAGCGTGCGCTCGGCGGGGATGTTCAGCGGCTTGAAGAACTGGGCCTCCATCAGCCCGTGCCCCATGTTGGGCAGCAGGATCCTGGCGAAGTCGTCGAGCTTGTTCCCGGTCCGGCTGAGCACCTTGGCGAGGACGCTCATCAGCGCCTCCTCGGCGCGCCGCAGTACCGACTCCGTCCCGACCTCCTCCAGGTACGACTTCTTGGGAGTGCGCAGGTTCTCGTTCTCGACCACGCCGTACGCGTTGGTGAACGGGGCGGTGCCCCGGTGCAGCGGTTCCAGGGAGCTGTCAGTGATCGACGCGATGGCGTGGATGCGGGCGAAACCGCCGGTCGTGGAGAGGACCATCGCCGTGGCGCCGTCGCCGAAGAGGATGCCGTACGAGCCCCGCCACCGGTCGAACCCGGGCGGACAGAACCGGTCCGCCGTGGTGATCAGCGCGCTCGTGGCCCGGCCGGCCTCGAGCTGGGCCATCGCCAGGTCGATCGCCGCCATTCCGCCGTTCGACATCCCCTCCAGGTTCAGGGAGAAGGCGTCGGTGACGCCCAGCTCGCGCTGGATGTACGGAGCCGAGTTCCAGTGGTGGTCGCGGCCCTGGTGGTAGATCGACGCGTGCAGGATCAGGTCGACCTGGCCGCCGACGATCTCCTCGGCCCGTTCCAGGGCCCTCCGCCCGGCGATCGCTCCCATGTCCGGGACCGAGATGTCATCCGGGGCCACCGGCAGGCAGGGTATTTTGTTGGTGGCATTGTCATCGGCGGGGTATTGACCGGCGGCCACCGCTTCCGCTGCCGATTCCGCGGACGGAATCCAGGCCGCAGCCGACGCGATATAGACAGGGATGTTCATGGTCCGACTCTTCTTCCGAGTTCGATGCCCGTCTGGCACGGGATTGCGGTGAGCGGTTCACGGTGAGCACGGTCAGGCCCCGCGATCCGGGCCCCGGATCGCGGGGACCGGATCGCGGAGAGGTTTTCTCGGGATACGGTCACGCTACAATGCCGGGCCCGGCCCCTCGTAGGTGCATTTCTCATGACTTCCGCGGGTGTCCGCCCGTTTCCGGGCCCGCCGCCACCGTCGACCGAGGCTAGGCGCGGGCGGGCGAAAAGGAAATACCCACGCGAATGCGTGAAGGATCCACGGAAAGCCGTGCCCGGCGCGCTCCGTTCAACTGTCTGCGGTAGACAGTTGAACGGTCAGCTCGACCCCGCGCCCGGTGTTCCGGAGGTCTCCGCCAGGCACTGCGCGAGCAGGCCGTCGATGAAGGCGCGCAGCCCCTGCTCGAAGGTGTCCTGCCCGGCCAGGGCCGCCCACCGGCCGGCGACGGCGGCCAGGGTCGGGTGTCGGAGCGGGCCGTCGGCGTTGCCGAAGTAGGGGTTGAGGCAGGTGGGGTCCTCCTCGTCCATCTTGCGGTGGCGGGTGTGCGCGCGAACGAGGATCTCGCCGACCGTGTAGTACCAGATGCTGCGGAAGATCCGGACGGTCTGGTCCTGGGGACATCCGGCGTCGACGACCCCGGCCAGGATCGTCTCGACCAGCCAGAGGAACGAGTCGCCCAGCCGGGCGATGAACCCGTCGGTGGTGAGGACCTCCGCCGCCCAGGGCCACGCCGCCAGGCCGTCGTGGATCGCGACGGCGGCCGTGACGATCCGCTCCCGCGGCTCGCTCGGCAGCTCGGGGTGCGGGATCTGCTCCGCGTACTCGTAGATCAGCAGGAACAGCAGGTCCTCCTTGTCCCGCAGGTGCGAGTACAGGGTCGTCGTCCCGACGCCGATCTCGGACGCCAGTCGGCGGACCGTGAGCTTCTCCCACCCGTACTCGTCGATGAGGGCACGGGCCGCGGTCAGGATCTGTTCGCGAGAGGTCACGGGGGGACGTCCGACAGGTCGGCGCGGTGCGTTCGTTCGCTGCATCGCCCCATCATGCCTTGCTCCGATACCCGCTGTTCGCACGGGCGTTGACCTGCACGGTCGACACCTCGCGGTCTCCGCTGCTAATTTCGGAACACGGTCGGAAACTCCATTGGCACGACCAGAAGCAGAGGGGCTGGATGCGGTGACGAGTACGCAAGTGGCAAGTGAGAACACGACGGTCGTCGCGCGCGGCGCGCGGCCCGGGACCACCCTCGCGGCGGTCTCCGTGGTGCAGTTCATGGTGTCGCTGGACCTGACGGTGGTGAACGTCGGACTGCCTCAGATCGCCAGCGGCCTGGGCTTCACCCAGGTGGGTCTGACCTGGGTGATCCACGCCTACGCCCTCACCTTCGGCGGCCTGCTCCTGCTGGGCGGCAAGATCGCCGACCGTTACGGGCACAAGCGCGTGATGCTGTTCGGGCTCTGCTTGTTCGGCCTCTCCTCCCTCGTCGGCGGCCTCGCGCAGACTCCCGGTCAGTTGGTGGCCGCGCGCGCCGCGCAGGGCATCGGCGCCGCGGCGGTCGCGCCGGCCGCGCTGGCGCTGCTCTCCTCGACCTTTCCCGGGGGCAAGGAGCGCGTGAAGGCCTTCGGCATCTGGAGCGCGATGAACGCCTCCGGCGGCGCCGTCGGCGTCCTGGTCGGCGGTCTGCTCACCCAGTACGCGGGCTGGCAGTGGGTCATGTACGTGAACCTGCCGATGGCCGCCCTCGCGCTGGCCCTTGCCTGGCGCGGCATCGCCTCGGACGCCACGGCCGCGCGCCGCGGCCGGCCGGACGTGCTGGGTGCCGTGCTGGCCACGGCGGGTGCGGCCCTGCTCGTGTTCGGCATCGTCCGCACCGACCAGTACGCGTGGACCTCGCCGACCACCCTGCTCACCCTGGTGGTCGCAGTCGCCCTGCTGGCCGCGTTCATCCAGGTGGAGCGGACCACCAAGCGTGACCCGCTGATCCGCCTCGGCCTGTTCACCAACCGCTCGGTCGCCGGCGCCAATCTCTTCATCCTGCTGTTCGGCGGCGCCATGGCCTCGGCCCTGTACTTCGTCTCCCTCTACCTCCAGCGGGTGCTCGGCGGCAGCCCGGCCCGCGCGGGAGCCGAGTTCCTGCCGTTCATGCTGGGCGTGGTCGTCGGCTCCACCCTCGCCGTCAAGTTCGGCTACAAGTTCGCCCCCCGGAACATGCTGATCATCGGCGGCACGCTGGCCGCGCTCGGCTACGCCTGGTTCGGCCTGATGCGCTCCGACGGCTCGTTCCTGGCCGACGTCCTCGGCCCGTCCGTCCTCGCCAGCATCGGCATCGGCCTGTGCCTCGCGCCGGCCGTCTCCATCGCCACGGGGGGCGTCCAGCCGCACGAGGCGGGCGCCGCCTCCGGTGTGCTCAACAGCACGCGCCAGATCGGTGCCTCGCTCGGCCTCGCCGCTCTCGGCACCGTCGCCGCGAACCGCACAGGCAGTGTGCTCACGCCCGCCACGCTCAACGACGGATACGCGCTCGGCATGCTGGTCGGCGCCGGACTCCTCGCCTGCGGCGTCCTCATCGCGCTCTTCGTCCTGCCCCGGCCCGCCCGCGCCACCGGTGACGGAGCGCAGAAGCTGTGACCTGACGAACCACCGGGCGACACTCCTTTCCCGGGCCCGTCTATAGACGGCGTCCAGACTTCACCCAGTCGTGATCCCCACAATGACTAGCTAGTTGTCCGAGTCACTAGTCAGGGGGACTGCATGGGAATCGACGTCCTGGTATCTGATGACCTGCATCTGTCCCGCGTCGCGCTGGCCGCACTGCTGGAGCGACGCGAGGAAGTCCGTGTCGTCGGACCCGCGGAAAGCACCTCCGCTGCGCTGCAATTCGCCGAGACGCACCGGCCCGATGTCGCGGTCATCAGCTTCGAGGGCGAGGACAGCGACGCGATCGACGTCGCCGAGAAAATCGCGAACCTGGGCTGCCGGAGCATTCTGCTCTCCACCGCGGTGACGCGTTCTCTCGTCCGTCAGGCATTCGCCGCCGGCATCTCCGGCATCGTGGAACGCAGCGTGTCACCGCGCCAGTTCGTCGAGGCCATCCACCGTGTGCACCAAGGAGAGCGGGTCTTCGACGCGGAGCTGACGGTGGCGGCGCTGAGCAACAGTGACTGCCCGCTCAGCGCGCGTGAGTTCTCCGTCCTCGAACGCGTCGCCCGGGGTGACACGGTCCCCGAGATAGCGGCCCGGATGCACCTCTCGGAGGGAACGGTGCGGAACTACCTCGCATCGATGGTGGCGAAGATGGGGGCGCGCAACCGGATCGACGCGCTGCGCATCGCCCGGGAGTCGCGCTGGATCTGAGGGGAGCCCGCACCGAAACGCCCGCCGCCCCGGTACCTGGCTCAGGCCAGGTACCGGGGCGGCGGGCGTAGGACGTCTTGGAGCCGGTGGCTCGGCGTTCCGGATCAGGGGGCGACGACCTGGAGGTGGACGCCGGCCGTCGCCTTCATGGCGCTCTCCATGGCCTCCACCGCTGTCCTGCCCAGGGCGATCGCGCAGCCCACCCGGTCCAAGGAGCTGTTCAGGTCCGAAAGGCTGTCGCCGAGCCGGCGGTCGAAGTCCCACCGCAGGACGTCGTCAGCGGGGGTGAGGGCGATGCCGGTGAGGGTTCCGCAGGCGGGCGGCAGCACGAAGCTGATCGCCGCCCCCGGCGCCACGGGGCCCGCGGTCAGCACCGGAGCGGTACCCAGCAAGGCCGCCACCGCGTGCTCGTACTGGTCCTGGCCGGTGGCCAGTTCGACGAGTTCCGGGATGCAGTCGCCGCCGACCCGGGTGTGCGTCTCGATGACCACGGGCCCGTGCACCGGGTCCAGCCGCAGCTCGGTGTGGCTGGCGCCGTAACGGATCTCCAGCCGGTCCAGGACGCAGCGCACCGCCTCGCGGAGCCGCTCGGCGTCGCTCTCGGGCAGCGGAGCGGGGACCATGTGTCCCGTCTCCACGAAGCCGGGGCTGCCCGTGGTCTGCTTCGCGGTGATCGCCAGCACGGTGTGCCGACCTGCCGCGCTGACCGCCTCGACGCTGAACTCCGGTCCGTCCGCCATGTGTTCGGCGATGTACCGGGAGGTGCCCGGCCCTTCGTCTGCCGTCCCGTGCGCCCCGGCGGCCGCCACCTCGGCCTGCCACCGGGCCAGCTCGGCGTGCGACCGCAGCGCCGACACCCCGATGCTGCCCGCACCGTCGGCCGGTTTGACGACCCACGGGACACCGTCCGGCTCGTCCCGCACGGCGGCGGCGACCTCGTCGGCGGTGCCGGCGGCGTACCGCCAGGCGTAGGGCGTGTCCGCGAGCAGGCGGCGCATGGCCGCCTTGTCGCGGGCACGGGCCGCGGCGGAGGGGGAGACGGACGGCAGCCCGAGGTCGGTCGCGATGCGGGCGCAGACCTCCTGGGCGTACTCGGTGAAGGACAGGACGAGGCGCGGCGGCCCGAGTTCGGCGATCAGACGGTCCACCGCCGCCCGCACCGCGTCGTGGTCGGTGATGGGGCAGAAGACGACGCGCTCCGCGTGCGCCGCCACTTCGCGAGGCACCGCCACGCCCGGGGCCACCAGCACCACCGGCCGGTGGCCGTGCAGGCTGATCGCCCTGGCCCCGCCGGGGCTAGGCCCGAGCAGACACATCCAGTTCATGGTCATCTCCTTCTCCTTCGTGCGCGTCCGGCAGATCGGCGGACGATGAGCGCCCGTCCCGGGCCATGGCCAGGCCGGTGAGCAGGGCGAGGACGGCCGCGCCCCAGTACGGTGACGCCGCCGGCGACAGCAGTCCCGACCCGGAGCGGTCGACCACCAGGAAGGTCCCGAGCCACGCGCCGACCGACTCCGCGGCGCCCGAGGCCACACCCGCCAGGGCGTAGGCGGCCGGTAGGGAAAGCGTTCCGCGGCGCTCGCTGATCTGGGCGTCGTAGAGCGGACTCCAGACCAGCTCGGCCAGGGTGAAAAGCACCATCGCCACGAGGACCACGCCCAGGCCGGTCGACCGGCCGAGTGCGAACAGCAGCACGGACGCGGCCAGGACCGCGCAGGCCGCGGCCCACAGGGCGCCGAAGCCGCCGCGCGGCGCGTCCAACAACCGGCGGATCAGCCAGGACATCGGCACTTGCAGGGCCACCACCATCACGGCGTTCAGGGTGAACACCAGGCCCAGGTCGCGGGCGTCGATGGTGTCGCCCAGGTAGGCCGGCAGCACGTCGGACGTCTGCGCGTACGCCACCCAGGTGCCGCACGCCAGCAGCGAGAAGACCACGAACGGGCGCTGCACGCGCCAGCGGTGCCCGCCGCCCCCGGCCGGTGGCACCGGACGCTCGGACCCCCGCCGGGTGCCGGGCAGCGCCGTCGCCGTCGCCAGCGCCACCAGGTGGAGCGCCGCTGCCGCCAGCGGCAACCAGCCCGCGTGCCAGTGCAGCAGCTGCCCCCCGAGGACCGGGCCGACCGCGGATCCCGCGTTTACCGCCATGTTGAGGTAGCTGAACCCCCGCAGCCGCTGGTCCGCCGGGAGGGCCGCGACCGAGGCCTTCATCGCGGTCGTCGCCATCGCCAGGAACAGGCCGACCAGTGTGGCGAGCACCAGCCAGCCGATGACCGGAAGGCCAAGCCCCGAACCGAGTGCGACGAAGACCGCAACGGCCCCCACGTAGCCGAAGACGACCGAGGCCTTGAGCCCCAGCCGGTTGATCAGCGGGACCAGCAGCACCGCACCGGCCCGGTTGGCCAGGATGGAGGAGCCCACGACGAGGCCGGCACTGCCGCCGGACAGGCCCTGGGTGTCCACCAGCCACAGCCCCAGGTAGGGCAGGAAGGAGAAGAAGCCCGCACAGCTCGTGGCCCGTGCCACCACCACCGCGGCCAGTTGCCGGGTGGCCATCGGACGTCCGGCATCGGCCGCCGCGGGCCGCTCCCCACTCACCACCGTCGCGTCTCCCCGAAGAAGCCGGGCAGCGGCGTCAGCCGGCCCTCCTCCAGCCCCCGCCGGTACAGCCAGTGGCCGACCGCCAGGTCGAGGACGCCGAGGCCGAACGGCGAGAAGATGACAGGCCGGTCCGGGCGGCACGCCACCTCGCCGCGCAGCACGCCGGCCAGCGTGCCGGTAACGAAGTCCCGTCCGCCGGTGAGCTGTTCGGCGAGGTGCGGGGACGTGTTCGCCTTCAGGCAGTGCTCGACGTCGTCCAGGATGTTGTCGGCCGCCAGCAGCGTCTCGGGCGCCAGGTCCCGCAACGAGATGTTCAGCACCAACTGGCCGGCCCGGAAGCGGTGGTCGGCCGACACGTACGGGACCGGTGCCGTGGTCGCCAGGAGGACCAGGTCGCAGTCCAGGGCGGCCGCGAGGTCGCCCTCACGGGCGTCGGAGCCGTACCGCTCGCGCAGGTGGCGGGTCAGGGCCCCGGCAGACACCGGGTCGAGGTCGTGGCAGCGGACCTGCTCGAGCGGGACGCCGGCCGCGTGCAGGTACTGGGAGAGCGTGCGTGCGATCACACCGCCGCCCACCACGCCGACAGTGGCGGGCCTGGCGTCGCTCAGCACGGTGCACGCCAGCGCGGCCGACGCGGCCGTGCGGGCCGCGCTGATCCCCGCCGCCTCCAACAGGGCGATCGGACGGCCGGTGTCGTAGTCGTTGAGGACCAGCACCGCCGAGGCGCGCGGCTCGCCCCTGGCGACGTTGCCCGGGAAGCTGCTGATCCACTTGATGCCCGCGACGCCGACCTCGCCGCCGAGGTACGCGGGCAGCGCGATGATGCGGGCATCCGGCTTCTCCGGGAAACGCAGGAAGTAGCTGTCCGGGTTGACGCTCCCGCCCGCGTGGTGGGTCAGGTACGCCGCGAGCACCTGCTCGATGACGTCCTTCTCGCGGCCCTCCAGCAGCGCCTGGACATCACTGCCGCCCAGCACCGAGAACATTGCCACCGGTGCTCCCTCGTCTGTCGTCATGCCTGTGCCTTCGTCATGTCGGTGGTTTCGATGTCGAGCAGATCCGTCACGCCGAAGCGCTCGTACACCCAGTCGTCGTCGTACACGGTGTTGAGATAGCGGTCGCCCAGATCGGGGGAGACCGCGAGCACGGTGGCGCCCGGCGCGATCTCGTCGCGCATGGACCGCACCGCGGCCAGCACGGTGCCGGTGGAGCCGCCGAGCAGGAGACCGTAGGTCCTGGCCACGTGGCGGCACATCATGACGGTGTCCCGCTCCTCGATCAGGACCTTGTCGAAGGACCTGTCGTCGTGGAAGATCTCCGGCCGTCTGCTCGCTCCGAGCCCCGGTATCCACCGCCGCCCCGCGGGCCCGCCGAAGGTCACCGACCCCAGCGTGTCCACCGCCACGATCCGGGTGGCCGCCCCGGTGGTCCGCACGTACTCGACGCAGCCCATCAGGGTGCCGCTGGTGCCCGTCCCGACGAACAGCCAGTCGGGCTCCCCGAAGCCCTGGAAGATCTCTGCGGCGGTGCCGTCCCGGTGGGCCCCGGGGTTGGCCGGGTTCGTGTACTGGTTGAGCCACACCAGCGACGGGTCCTCGGCCAGGAGGCGATGGAGCAGGCGGATCCGGGTCTGCAGGAACCCGCCGTTGGCGTCCTGCTCGGTCACGACCGTCACGTGCGCGCCCATCGCCCGCATGAAGCGGATGCTGTGCTCGTTGGCGTTCGGATCGGTGATCACCATCAGGTGGAAGCCCTTGGCGGCGCACACGGAGGCCAGCGCCATGCCGAGGTTCCCGGAGGTCGACTCGATCAGCCGCGCCCCCCGCTTGAGCACGCCGTCGGCCTCGGCGTTCTCCACCATCGCCCGAGCCACCTTGAGCTTGATGGACCCGGCCGGGTTGAGTCCCTCCAGTTTCAGGTGGGTCGAGAACTCCTCGACAAAATCGGGTAGTTCGAGGAAGGCGTGGGGCGCCCCCAGCTCGTGGGCAGCCTGCGCCCTCACGGTCGGACCGCCTTCCGGACCTGCTCGGCCAGGAAGTCCGGCCGGGTCGAGTTGAGGTGATGACCGCCGTGGCCGGCGATGCTCAGGTCGAGCTCGCGGGTCAGCCGGGCCCAGCGGTGCACGTGCTGTTCGTGGTGCCGGGTGAGCGGGTCGTCCGCGGCGAGCAGCAGCGACAGGGGGCAGTCCAGCGCGCTGCCGGCCGGCAGCGCCAGCAGCCGTGTCCAGGAGCGGGCCGAGGCGGCCGAGTCCCGCCGGAAGTCCTGGGCGATCCGGCGCAGTTCGGCCGCCGGCAGCCCGGCCTTGTCCAGGCCGGTGTACTGCCCGAGCCACTGCCACACCTCCTCGTCGCCCCGGCGCAGCGATTCCTCCGGGTCGTGGTCCGCAGGGTCGTCGGAGCGGGGCAGGGACGCGACCACGAAGACGTGTGCGGGCTCCTGGCCCCGGCGGCGCAGCGCGAACGCGGTGTCCACGGCCGGCGCGGCGCCCGCCGAATGACCCAGCAGCACCAGCGGCCCCTCGGCCCGGTCGGCCACCGCGGCGGCCAAATCCCGTACGTCGGCGCCGTCGGCGAGGGCGTGGCCGAAGTCGGCGGCCAGCACCCGCACCGGCGCCCCCGCCTCGTGCAGTGCCCTGGTGAAGGCGAGATAGCTGGCGGCCGTGCCTCCCGCGAAGGGGAAGCAGACGACCGTGGCCAGGGGGCCGGAGGTCGGCAGCCCGGCGATCGCGGTCAGATCGGTGAGCGGGTCGACGCCGCGACCCGCAGCCGACCCGTCCCCGGCCCGCTCGGCGGCCACGCCCGGAGCCGTCCGGGCGGCCAGCGCGGCCAGCGCCCGCGGCGTCGGATGGTCCACCACGTCCCGCAGGGACACCCCGGGCAGCCTGGCCGCGAGCCGCATCGCGGCCAGCGAGTGACCGCCGAGGTCGAAGAAGCCGGCGGTGGCCGAGACGGTGTCCGCGGGCACGCCCAGGATCTCGCCGAACGCCGCGATCATCGCGGACTCGGCGGCGTTCGCCGGGGGTTCGATCACCTCCCGGTGGCGGTCGGTGAGGGGGCGGCGGCTCAGTGCGGCGCGGTCCACCTTCCCGTTGCGGGTCACCGGGAAGCTCTCCAGGCGTTCGAAGACGTCCGGCACCATGTACCGGGGGAGCGTCCGCGCGAGCGCCGCGGACAGCGCTCCGGGCGACGGCTCGGCCGTGCCCGTGTACCAGGCAGCGAGCCGGTCCCGGCCGCCGTCCCGGCGCACCAGGGCCACGGCGTGGTCCACGCCGGGCACCGCGGCCAGCGCCCCCTCGACCTCGCTCAGCTCGATCCGGAAGCCCCGCAGCTTCGTCTGGTGGTCGCGGCGGCCGGCGCAGTCGAGGATCCCGCCGGGCAGCCAGCGTCCGATGTCACCGGTGCGGTAGAGCCGTCCGGACACCGACGGGAGCGTGTCCAGGGTGTTGGGTACGAACGCCCGCGCGGTGCGCTCCGGGTCGTTCAGGTACCCGAGCCCCACGCCCGTCCCCGTCACCAGGATCTCGCCGTAGGTGCCGAACGGGACGGGCCGGCCGTCGGAGTCGACGATGTGGATGTTGGTGTTGGCGATGGGGCGGCCCACCGGCAGGCGTTCGCCGGTCGCCGGGCCCGTCAGCACGTGGTGGGTGACGTCGTCGGAGGTCTCGGTCGGCCCGTACGCGTTGACCATCGGCACGTCGTAGCGCTCGAACCAGCCGTGGCTCAGGGCGGGCGGGAAGGCTTCCCCGGTCACCAGGTTCCAGCGCAGGGCCGGCAGCGCACGCGGACGGTCGGCGAGTTCGCCGAGCAACGCGTCCAGGAACGAGGGCACCACCTCCAGCACGCTGACGCGCTCGTCCTCCAGGGCCCGGGCGAAGCCGGGCAGGTCGGTGACGAGTTCGGCGTCGAGGACGACCGTGGTCCCGCCCACCACCCAGGCCGCGAGCAGCTGCCACACGGAGATGTCGAAGCACTGGGTGGCCACTTGCGCCACGACGTCCTCGGCCGTCATCCCCAGGGCGTCGACCTTGGCAAGCAGGTGGTTGAGCATGCCCTCGTGGTGGATCAGCGCGCCCTTGGGCTCGCCGGTCGAACCGGACGTGAAGATCAGGTAGGCCGGATCGGCCGGAGCCGGAGCGGCGCCGGGCGCACGGTCCCCGGACGGCTCGGCCGTCAACTCCTCGTAGCAGAGCACTGCGGGGCCATCGCCGTCACCGGCCAGCCCTTCTGCCAGCGCGTCCCGGTGCCGGGCGCCGGTGAGGACGTGCCGGCTCGCGGAGCGGGCCAGCATGGCGCGCAGCCGGGCGGGGGGATCGGTCGGCTCCTGCGGCAGGTACACCGCGCCGAGCCGCAGCACGGCCAGGACGCTCACCGCCCACCCGATGCCGCGGTCCATCGGGGTGGCGACCACGTCACCCGCCCGGACCCCCGACGCGTGCAACCGGTCGGCGAGGTGAGCGGACGCGGTGTCCAGCTCCCGGTAGGTCAACGTGCTGCTCCGGTGGCGTACGGCGATCCCGTCGGGCCGGGCCGCGACCTGGGCCGCGAACAGCCCGAGCGTCCCGCCCTCCGGCAGCTCCCGCACCGGGCCTGCCAGGCCCGTGGTGAGCAGCTCCAGCTCCTCCTCGCCCATCAGGGCTGTCTCGCGGACCCTGGACTCGGGCCGGGCGGTCAGCAGCTCCAGGGCGCGCCGGTAGTAGCCGGCGATCCGCTCGATCTGGTCGGCCGGGAAGACGTCGCGGTAGTAGTGCAGCGACAGCGCGACCTCGCCGCTGAAGGCGTCCTGCCAGAACTCGGCGCGGAAGGGGAACTCGGTCTCGCTGGCGACCTGGCTGCGTACGAGACGCAGCCCGTGGTCGCGGCGCAGGTCGTCGAGCAGGTGGAAGTGCGTGAAGTTGAAGACGGCCTCGAACAAGGGCTCCTGGACCTGCCGCACGCGCTTCATCTCACCCATCGGGTAGCGCCGGTGCGGCAGCAGTTCGGTCTCCGTGCGGTACACCTCGCGCACCAGGTCGGCCCAGCTGCCGTCGCCGACGCGGACCCGGAACGGCACCGTGTTGAGGAACAGGCCCGCGATCCGGTCACCGCCGACGACCTCCGGCCGGCCGCTGTGCTCATAGCCGGTCAGCACGTCGCCGGAGCCGGTGACGAAGGCGAGCACGGCCACGTGCGCCGCCATCAGGACCGACTTCACCGGGACGTTCAGCCGCTCGGCGACGCGCTCGACGGCGGCCGGGACCGGGGCCGCCAGCGGGACGTCGTGCATGACCACGCCGGGGGCCTGCGTGGGGGCCGCGGGGTCGAAGGGGTACCGGGGCAGCCGGACGCCGTCGTGGTCGTCGAGGACGCCCTGCCAGAACTCACGGCTGTCCGCCGACGCCACCGCGGCGCGCTCCAGGCGGACGAAGCGCTCGTAGTCGGAGCCGAGCGGGGCGAATTCGGGCTCCCGGCCCGCGCGCAGTGCCAGATAGGCGGCGAACAGGTCGTGATGGACCACGGTGACGCTCCAGCCGTCCAGCGCCGCCGCGTGGTAGCTGAGGCTGTACTGGTAGCCGCGCTCGCCCAGCAGGTGCAGCCGGACGCGCACCAGGCCGCCCTGCTCCGGGCGGAAACTGCGGGCCAGCTCACGATCGTAGAAGCCGGCCAGCTCCCGTTCCTGCGCGGCCTCGTCCAACTCGGACAGGTCCGTCACCTCGACGAGGTCCGGCGCATCGGCGTGAACAATCTGTAGCGGCTCGCTGTAGCCGGACACGTGCAGCGAGCTGCGCAGCATCGGATGACGGGCGGCGGCCGCGTCCGCGGCCGCGCGGAAGGCGTCCAGCACGAGGGGCTCGCCGACGCGGTAGCTCACCACGTCGTGGTAGAGCCCGGGCCGGTGCCCGGTCAGCTCCACCTCGTACAGCAGGCCGGCCTGGAGCGCGGACAGCGGGTAGGCGGCCACGGCGTCCGGCGGCAGCAGGGCCTCGTCCTCGCGGGTCAGCGGGCTCGCCTCCTCCGCCACCTCGCCCCGGGGCGCACCCTGGCGGACGAGCGGCTCCAGGCCGGCCAGCGTGGGATGGGCGAACAGGTCCTGGAAGGTGAAGTCGAGACCGCCGTGCTGCGCCTCGGCCAGCACCCGCACGATCTTGATCGAATCACCGCCCAGGGCGAAGAAGTTGTCCTCCACCCCGATGGTCTCCACGCCGAGCACCCGGGCCCAGATCTCCGCGAGCCGGACCGCGACCGGGCTCGTCGGGGCGGGGCCCGAGGCGTCGGTGGTCGGCCGGGGCGGCGGCGGGAAGGCCTTGACGTCGCGCTTGCCGTTGTGGGTGGTGGGGATCGCCGGCAGGGTGACGATGAACTGCGGGACCATGTAGGCGGGCAGCTCGGCCGCCAGCCGCTCGCGCACCGCCGCCTCGTCGTAGCCCGGGCCGGGCACCACGTACGCGCACAGGCTGCGGTCTCCGCCGTCGTCGAGGGCGAGGACGGCGCAGGCGGCGACACCGGGCGTGGACTCGGCGACGTGCTCGATCTCCGCGGTCTCGATCCGGTAGCCGCGGATCTTCACCTGGGTGTCGATCCGGCCGAGGTACTCCAGCGTCCCGTCCGGCAGCCAGCGGGCCAGGTCGCCGGTGCGGTAGCCGCGCCCGCCCGGCAGTTCGGGGTCCTCGACGAACCGCTCGGCGGTGAGCTCCGGCGCGTTCAGGTACCCACGGGCCAGACCGGCCCCGCCGATGCACAGCTCGCCCGGGGTGCCGACCGGGGCGGTGGTGCCGGCCCGGGTGCGCACCCGCAGGACGATGTTGTCGATCGGCCGCCCCAGCGGGACGCCGGCCCGGGGGTCGAGGTCCGCGCACGGGAAGTGCGTGACGTCGACGGCCGCCTCGGTCGGGCCGTACAGGTTGACGAGCTCGGCACCCGACGGGCCGGTCAACAGCTCCGCGAAGCGGACGGCATGGGCCGTGCCCAGGGCCTCGCCGCTCGCGAACACCCGTCGCAGCGACGCCAGCGCGCCGGGGTCGCGTTCGATGTACTGCAGGAACACCTGGAGCATCGACGGGACGAAGTGCATGACGGTGGCGTGGTGTTCGCCGATCCGGGAGACCAGCGCCGCGGGGTCCTTCTCGGCACCCGAGGCGAGGGTGCACACGGATGCCCCGGCGAGCGTCCACCAGAAGATCTCCCACACGGAGACGTCGAAGGTGAACGGCGTCTTGTGCAGGATCACGTCGTCGGGGGTCAGCGGGTAGGCGCGCTGCATCCACACCAGCCGGTTGACGACGGCCCGGTGCTCCAGCATGACCCCCTTGGGGCGGCCGGTGGAGCCGGAGGTGTAGATGACGTAGCAGAGGTCGTCGGGTCCCGCGCCGCCTTCGGGTGCCAGCGCGTCGCCGTCGAGGACGCCCGGCTCGCTCACGTCGAGGAAGGTCCCGGTGGCCGGGACCACGTCCCGCGTCGTACCGTCGCCGACCACGATGCCCGCCCGGCTGTGCTCCAGCATGTACGCGATGCGGTTGGCCGGCAGGGTCGGGTCGATCGGCAGGTAGGCGCCGCCCGCCTTGAGGACGGCGTAGATCGTGGTGAGGGTGAGTGGCGAGCGGGTGAGACACACGCCGACGACCGTGCCCGGGCCGACGCCGGCGGCGCGCAGCCGGTGCGCGAGCTGGTTGGCGCGACGGTCCAGTTCCCCGTAGGTGGTGCCGTCGTCGCGGATCGCGACCGACTGCGGGCTCCGGGCGGCCTGTCGCTCCAGGAAGCGGTGGAGCGGGACGTCGCCCGGGAAGTCGCGCGCGGTGGCGTTGAACCCGGCGATCGCGGCACGCTCGGCGGGGGAGGCGTCCAGGAGGTCCGCCACCGGGGCGTCCGGGGCGCGGGTCACCGCGCCGAGCAGGTGGACGCAGGAGTCGGCCAGCCGCCGCGCGGTGTCCGCGGTGAACAGGTCGGCGCGGTAGCGCAGCACGAGGTGCGGCTCGGCGTCGCGCAGCCGTACGTCGGCGTGTACCACGCACCCGGCGTCCGCCGCCTGCGCCGCGGAGAGCTCCCCGTCGACGCCGGCCGCGAAGTCGGTTGGCAGGTGCCCCTGGGAGCGCATCAGGTGCGCGACGGGCACGTCCAGGTGCGCGGTCGCCTCCTGGTAGGCGGACCGCGCGGCGCCGAGCAGCTCGCGCGGCGTGGTCTGCCGAGTGACGGTCACCCCGAGGGGGAAGGCGACGTCCCGTGCGGTCGGGGAGCGCCGGTAGCCGGTCACCACCTGCACCTGCTCGGTGTCGGTGGCGCGTGCGCCGAGCATCGCGACGACGGCCGCGACCAGCACCTGGGCAAGTGCGGGCCGGTCCTTGACCATGGCGCGGCAGCGGGCCGCGCAGGCGGCCGACAGCGGCACCAGGACCTGGTCGTGCGAGGGCTCGCCCGCGTGGGCCAGGAAGTCGCGGGGCAGGACGGTGGGCTGTTCCCAGCCGGCCAGCAGCGAGGTCCAGTACGCGGTCTGCTCCGGGAAGGCATGGGTGGCTCGGCTGAGCTGGAACGCGGTGGTCATGGTCTCTTTCGTGTCCACGTCGGCGGCCCTCACAGGTCGAAGTCCGGCAGGTCGACGGCCGGTGTCGTGCGGCCCGCCCGGATCACGGGGGCCGCGGGATTGTCGAGCAGCTCGGTCACGGCCTCCAGGTACGCGTCGAGCAGCCACTGCGCGGATGCCCGGTCGTAGAGGTCGGTCGCGTACTCCAGGTCAAGCCTCAAGGCGTCGGGCCGCAGGTAGGCCTGGAGGTTGAGGTCGAAGCGGGTGGTTCCCGGATTGACCAGTTCGGTACGGGCGGTGAGCCCGCCCCGGCGCACCTCGTGGAAGTCGATGTCCTGGAGCGCGAACAGCACGTCGAACAGCGGGTTGCGCCCCGGCTCGGGCATCAGCCCGAGCCGCTGCGCCAGCTGGGGGAACGGGGGCCCCTGGTGGGTGAGCGCATCCCGGGCCAGCCGGTCCGCCTGCGCCACGAGGTCGCCCAGGGTCACCGGGCCGTCGTCCAGCCGCACGCGCAGGCAGGCCGTGTTCACGAACATGCCCACGACGGCGTCGAGATCGGGATGGACCCGCCCGCTGGTGGGGGTGCCGACGGTGAAGTCGCGGCGCCCGGAGATCCGGGCCAGCGTCGCGGCCCACGCGGCGAACAGCACCCCGAACGCCGTCGTGCGGTGCCGACGTGCCGCCGCGCGGACGTCGGCGCATTGCTCGGCTCCCAGCACGGCACTGACCATCGCTCCCCTGGTGGCCCGCACCGGCCCGCGTGGGCGGTCCACGGGAAGCACCGGCGCCGTGGGAACGTCCGCCAACTGCCGCAGCCAGTACTCCTCGTCCGCCGCGTCGTCTCCGCGCACGGCCCGGTCGCGGGCCCAGTGCGCCGCCGCGCGGTAGTCCGCGCCCTGCTCGGGAAGCGGCTCGCCCGCGTACGCGGTCAGCAGTTCCTCGACCAGGATGCGCAGCGAGACCCCGTCGAAGACCGCGTGGTGGGTGTCGAGGTGGAGCTCGTGCCGGTCCGGGCCGGGAGCGCGCACCAGCAGGGCGCGCAGCAGGGGTGCGCCGTCGGGCCGGTGGGGCCGGAAGGGACGCACGAAGCCGGCGACGGTCCGCTCGTCGGGGGCGGGCAGGAAGGTGAACTCCGGTGCGGCGGGCGGGCTCGGCTCCTGGCGGACCCCGTCGGCCCCGACGGTGAACTGCATTCGCAGCGCCCCGTGCCGGGCCACCAGGGTGCCCAGCGCCGTTCGGAGCCGCTCCGGGTCCACCGGCCCGGTCAGCTCCAGGCGCACCGGGATGTTGTACGCCAGCGATTCGGGATCAGCCTGCCAGATCGCGAACAGGCCTTGCTGCTGGGGATGGAGGGGGACCGCGCCCGGTGCCGGCCGGGGGATCGCCGGCACCGGGGCGGAGCTTGTGGCCGCCAAGGTGCGGGCCATCTGGGCGAGCGAAGGCGCGGCGACCGCCTCGGCGTACCGCAGCGTGACGCCCTCCCGGGCGAGCCGGCCGATGAGGACGCCCAGCAGCAGCGAGTTGCCGCCGAGTTCGAAGAAGTCCGCCTGCGGGCCGATGACCTCGGCCTCGACGTCGAGGACGTCGGCCCAGAGCCCGGCCAGACGGGCCTGGCCGGGCGTGAGCGTGAGGCCTTCGCGCCGCGGTGCCGGCCCGGCCACGGCCGGTGGCAGGGAGCGCCGGTCGACCTTGCCGCTGGACGTCAGGGGCAGCCGCTCCAGCATCACGAAGCGCTCCGGGCACAGGTACTCCGGCAGCCGCTCGCGCAGCGTGCGCCGCAGCGCCGCGCTCTCGACACCGGGCGCCACCACGTAGGCGGCCAGCGAGCGCTCCTCGCCAGGCTCGCCGACGATCGTGGTGTACGCGTCGGCCACGCCCTCAAGCGCCTGCAGCGCCGCGTTGACCTCGGCGAGCTCCACGAGATGGCCGCGGATCTTGACCTGGTCGTCCTGGCGGCCGTGGAAGTGCAGCAGCCCGTCCTCGGTGGCGTGCACCAGGTCGCCGGTGCGGTAGTGGCGCTCGCCGTCCACCAGGACGAACTTGCGTGCCGTCAGCTCGGGGTCGCCCAGGTAGCCGCGCGCCACCCCGGCGCCGGCGGTGTACAGCTCGCCGACGGTTCCGGCGGGCACCGGGCGGCCCTGCTCGTCGCAGACCCGCACGCTCGTGCCGGGAACGGCCCGGCCGATCGGCAGGGGTCCGTCGGTGTGCCCGGGCACGGGGAAGACCGTGGTGACGACGGTGTTCTCGGTCGGGCCGTAGCAGTTGACCACGGTGAGTGAGGGACTGGCCTCGCGAACCTGGCGCACATGGACGGGGGACACGACGTCACCGCCGGTCAGCAGGGTGGTCAGCGAGCCGAAGGCCGCCGGGTCCTCCTGGGCCATGCGGTGGAACAGTGGGGCGGTGACGAAGGCGATGCTCACACCCTGCTCCCGGATCGCCTGCGCGAAGCGCTCCGGCACGACGGCCGTCTCGTGGTCCACGACGTGCAGCGACGCGCCGTTCAGCAGGGCGCCCCAGATCTCCAGGGTCGCCGCGTCGAAGGCCAGCGACGCGGCCTGGAGCACGCGCTGGGCCGGCGACAGGTCGAGGTAGCCGATGTCCTTGACCAGGCGCAGGATGCCGCGGTGCTCGACCATCACGCCCTTGGGGCGCCCGGTGCTGCCCGAGGTGAACATCACGTAGGCCAACGGGGACTGCCCGGCCCGGGGCGCCTCGTGCGCCGGCGCCGCCCCGCCCGGCGCGTCGCCGAGGCGCAGCAGTTCCTCGACCCCGCAGGTGCGCACGGGCTCCGGTGCGGTGAACCGCTCGCGCACCGGCTCCGGGCACACCACCAGGCGCAGCGCGGCCCTCTCGGTGATCTGGCGGACGCGGTGCTCGGGGTAGGCCGGATCGATCGGCACGTACGCGCCGCCCGCCAGGACGACGGCGAGCAGGGCGACGATCGAGTCGGCCGAGCGGTCGAAGGCGAGGCCGACCAGCGTCTCGCGTCGCACGCCGAGCCGGCGCAGCCCGGCGGCGACACCGGCCGCCCGGTCGTGCAGCTCTCGGTAGGTCAGCACGCGGGAGCCCGCGACCAGGGCGGTGGCCGACGGGCGGGCCCGGACCTGTTCGAGGAACGCGTCCTCGATGAGGCCGTCCCAGGACGGGGGGTGCGTCATCGGTGTTCTCCAGGTACGACCGGGGGAATGGGCCCCCACAGGGACGCGGGGTGTGTGGTGGACGTGGGAAGTCAGCGGTTCGGGAGATCTCTCAGATCTCGCAGACTCGGCGATCTCAGAGGTCGAGGACCAGGCGAGGGCTGCGGGACCGCGAGACGCAGATGAGCATCAGGTCGCCGGCGGCGCGCTCCTCCTGGGTCAGGAGGCTGTCGCGGTGCTCCACCGTGCCCTCGAGGACGGTGGTTTCGCAGGTGCCGCAGGTGCCCTCCTCGCACGAGGCGAGCACCGCCACGCCCGCCTCGCGCAGCGCCTTGAGCACCGAGGTCCCGGCGGGCACGGGCACCGACCTGCCGCTGCGCTTGAGGACGGCCTCGAAGTCCGAGTCCACCCCCTCGCAGCCGGCGGCGGACGGTGCGGCGGCGAACCGTTCGGTGTGCAGCGTCAGTTCGGGCAGCACGGCGCAGCGCTCCTGCACCGCATGGAGCAGCGGCTCGGGCCCGCAGCAGTAGACCCGCCCACCCGCCGGTACCTCGGACAGCGGCCCGTCGAGATCGAGCAGCCCGTACCCGTCCTGCGGAACGACCGTGACGCGGTCGCCGTAGCGGGCCAGTTCGGGCAGGAACGCCATGGACGCCCTGGTCCGCCCACCGTAGAGCAGCCGCCAGCGGCTGCCTCTGCGTTCGGCCTCGGCGAGCATCGGCAGCAACGGGGTGATGCCGATGCCGCCCGCGATGAACAACAGGTCGTCGGCGGGCAGCAGCGGGAAGCGGTTGCGCGGGCCGACGACGCGCAGGCGGGTGTGCACGGCGAGTTCGTCGTGCACCTCGATCGACCCGCCGCGACCGTTGGGCTCCCGCAGGACGGCGATGCGCCAGGTGCCGGCCCGGTCGTCGGGGCCGCACAGCGAGAACTGCCGTACGAGCCCCGACGGCAGCACCAGGTCGATGTGCGCCCCGGGGTCCGCGGCGGGCAGTGCGCCGCCGTCGGACGCCGCCAGTTCCAGGCCCAGCACGCCCGCCGCGAGTTCGGTCCGCTCGCGGATCAGGACCTCAAGCGTGTCGCGAGCCATGTCTTCCGCCCTTCGGGGCTTGGTGTGGACGGTTACGGGTTGATCTTGCGCAGCATCGCGCGGGCGGCCAGGCCGCCTGCGTCGATCTCGACGCTCAGCTCCTGTGTCCCCGGCGGCTCGCTGGCCACGACCTGCTCGAGGACGGTCAGGGCGTCCAGGTCCTGCTGGACGACCTCCTGGTTCATCGTCAGCAGCGAGTGGCTGACGGATTCGTCGTCCAGCGCGAAGTCGCGGACCACGGCCCAGAAGTCCCACGTGCTGTTCTCGGTCTCCGGAGTGAGCCCGTGCAGGATCTTCACGTGGGCGCCGCCCTCGTCCCCGTTCGGGCCGACCGGTGTTCCGTGCGGCGCGACCCGCACGTTGTTCACCCAGAACGCGGGCGGCTGGAACGCCACGTCCTGCCAGCGGTCGATCGGCGTGGTGTAGCCGGTCGTCTTCTCGTAGAAGGGCGGGCACGCCACGGCTTCCATGTGGCGCGAGAAGGTGACCCGGTTCCGGACGTCATCGACCTGGGTGGTGAAGGGCGTGCGGGCGATCTCCGGCGTGCCGATCAGACCCGCGTGCAGGTACGTCTCGTGGGACAGGTCCATGAGGTTGTCCATCAGCAGGCTGTACCGGAAGGGCGAGTGTGCCATGTCCTCGACCGACGCCCACTTCGGGTCGTCCAGCCAGTGCGCGTCAGGCACCAGGGCCGGATCGGCCTTGCTCTGGTCGCCGATCCAGACCCAGATCCACCTGTCCTGCTCCACCACCTGGTAGCTCGGCACCCGCGCGGTGCGCGGAACGCGGTCCTGACCGGGCACGAAGGTGCAGGCCCCGGAGCAGTCGAAGACGAAGCCGTGGTAGCCGCACTCGATGGAATCGTCCTGGAGCCGGCCCAGCGACAGCGGGTAGCGGCGGTGCACACAGCGGTCCGCCAGGGCCACGGGCCGTCCGTCGCGGCTGCGGTAGAACACGATCGGTTCGCCGCAGATCGTCCGGCTGAGGAGCTCTCTGCCCACTTCCTTGCTCCATGCAGCGACATACCAGTAGTTCTGCGGAAAAGCACTCATTGAGCTCTCCTGTAGAGATGTCAGTGGGTGTCGCGCGCAAGTCGTCACTGAATCGACGGCCGACAAAGCCCGCTCGCGAGTGGCGGACGCGTCATTGTGACCCGGCCGTCACTGCGGGGGAACGGTTGGCCCAGCGCGATTCGACGGGGATCAACGATACGTTCGTCAACCGCCGTGTCAATCGCGGTTCCGCGCCCAACTCGGCTTCCGAGGCGAGTGCTTGACATGACCGGATCTCTCCGACTTCGATGTGGCGCGTCCCGTCGATCAGGCTTTCTGTCGCAGTTCCGGGACGATCTCCCATCCATCTGTCGGATCGGAACGGCCGGGATGCGTGGGTTGCGTCCGGCGTGAGAGGAATCTCCATGGAATTGGTCCACCATTCTCCGGGAAAAAGTCTGCGGCTGAGCCGCCTCATCAATCCGGTGTCCGGCCGGACCTTCGTGGTGCCCCTTGACCACTCGGTCGCGGACGGCCCGATCGCTTCGGCCCCGGCCGTGCGCGACATCGCCCTCGCGGTGTCGCGCAACGGCGGGGACGCCCTGCTGGTCCACAAGGGCCGCATGCGGTTCCTGCCGGCCGACGTCCTGCGCGGCACGGCGCTGGTGCTTCACCTGAACGGCATCACCCGCCACGCCCCCGACGCCAACGCCAAGGTGCGGCTCGCCGAGGTCGAGGAAGCCCTCGAACTGGGGGCCGACGCGGTCAGCATCCACATCAACATGGGCTCCGACACCGAAGCCGAGCAACTGGGCGACCTGGCCAGGGCCGCCGAGGGCTGCGCCCGCTGGGGCCTGCCGCTCATTGCCATGGTCTATCCGCGCGGACCGCGGGTGACCGACCCGACCGACCCCGACCTGGTGGCGCACGCCGCGAACCTCGCCGCCGACCTCGGTGCCGACATCGCGAAGGTGCCCTACACCGGCTCACCGGTCACCATGGCCGAGGTGGTGCGCAGTTGCCCGATCGGCATCATCACCGCGGGCGGCGCCCCGGTGGGGGGCCGGGAGCTGGCCCGGACCGTCGGCGACGTCGTGGCCTCCGGCGCGCTCGGTGTGGCCATGGGCCGCAACGTCTGGGCCTCGCCCGATGTGGCGGCCACCGTGCGTCTGGTCGCCGACGCCCTGCACCTGCCCGCCGTCGACCCCACCGGCGGCGACATCCCCGTCCGTACCCCCTCCAGCCCCGACCGCGAGCTCGCGGCGGTTTACCCCGCACCCGCCCAGACCTGACCAGCACACCAACGAGGAGTTCGCAATGAAGCTCACCTGGATCGACGTCCGCGGGCTGAAGGACCTCACCGCGCCCGTGATCGAGGAGGCGGTGCACGTCGGCATCGCCGGGTTCGTCTCCGACGACCCGGAACTGCTGGCCACGATCCCGCCGAACAAGAGCAAGGTCGGCCTCATCCTCCCGGACACCCCGCAGCCCGCGGCCGTGAAGCTGGCGGAGATCGCCGACGTCCTGGTGGTCGACCACACCCTGGCCGGGAAGTACGAGCCCGCCTTGCCCACCGCGGAGAAGGGTGTCTTCGTCACCGTCACCGGTGAGGAGTCGCTGGCCGTCGCCTGCACGGTCGCCTCCACGGCGGCCTGGACGCTGGTGGAGTTCCAGCAGGACCCCAGCAAGATCCCGCTGGAGATCCTGCTGGGTGCCACGGACAAGGCTGAGGGCAAGCTGATCACGGTGGTCACCGACCTGCAGGACGCCGAGATCACCCTCACCGTCCTGGAGCGCGGTCCCGAGGGCGTCATGCTGCGCCCCGACGCGGTGGGCGAGGCGACCACGCTCACCGAGATCTGCCAGGAGGGCACCGAGAAGCTGCAGTTGGAGGAGCTGACGGTGACCAGGCTCGCCCACGTGGGCCTGGGCGACCGGGTGTGCGTGGACACCTGCTCCCACTTCAAGCAGAACGAGGGCATCCTGGTCGGCTCGCACGCCACGGGCATGATCCTGGTGAGCAGCGAGACGCACCCGCTGCCGTACATGCCGACCCGCCCGTTCCGGGTAAACGCGGCCGCGCTGCACTCCTACAGCCTCACGCCGGCGAACCGGACGCGCTACCTGGCCGAGCTGCGCTCCGGATCCGAGCTGCTGGCCGTGGACACCGAGGGGAACACCCGGCGCATCGTGGTCGGCCGCATCAAGATGGAGAGCCGCCCGATGCTCCTGATCGAGGCGCAGTCGCCCTCGGGCGGCACGGTGAACGTGATCGCCCAGGACGACTGGCATGTGCGGGTGCTCGGTCCCGGCGGCAGCGTCCACAACATCACCGAGCTGAAGCCGGGGGACGTCATCCTCGGCTACGCGCTCACCGACCAGCGGCACGTCGGCTACCCGATCCGGGAGTTCCTGCACGAGCAGTGATCCCGCGTCCTTCCTCGGCCCCCTCGACCGCACCCGGTCGTGGGGGCCGACACGTTTGCGGGACGGGCGGGACCCGGCCGGCGCGTGCCGACCTCACTCGATCAGCAGCGCGAGGGCGCCCTTCGTCGACTCGTCGGCCGGGAACCGGGCCAGCAGGTGGACGCGGGGGTTGTCCGCGGCGATCAGCTTCGACTGCCGCAGGACGAGCCGGCCCGCCCTCGGGTGCGTGAATATCTTGTCCACGGTCTGGTAGTCGGCCACCTCGTGCCGCTGCCAGAAGCGGGCGAAGTCGGGTACGGCGGCCAACAGATCGGCGACGACCGCCGCGAACCGCGGGTCGCCGGGCTCCTCGTCGGCGCGCACGCGGAACTGGGCGAGCACCTGGCTGGCCTGGGCCTTCCAGTCCGTCATCAGGAAGCGCGCGGGTGGCCAGCCGAAGATGACCCAGAGCATGTTGCGCCGCTCGACGGGCAGCGCGGCGTAGTCCGTGAAGAGAGCGGCCTCGGCGCGGTTCCAGGCCAGGACGTCCCAGTGCTGGTCGAGGAGCACCGCCGGGTTGGGTTCCAGCGCCCGCAGCATGGCGTCGAGCTGCCCGTCGGAGCCGGGGCAGCTGTGCGGGTCCCCGAGCTCCGGAGGCAGTTCGTCGCAGAGCCGGTACAGGTGCCGGACCTCCGGCGGGGAGAGCCTCAGGGACCGCGCGAGGGCGGCCAGAACCTGGCGGGAGACCTTGATGTCGCGGCCCTGCTCCAGCCACGTGTACCAGCTGAGGCTCACCCCGGAGAGCGCGGCCACCTCCTCGCGGCGCAGGCCCGGAGTGCGGCGGCGCGACGAGTCGCAGATCCCCACGTCGTCGGGGGACAGACGCTCGCGTCGCGAGCGCAGGAAAGCTCCGAGCGCACGGCGGCCGGGGTTGCCGGAAGGTGTCCTCACTACCACCGGCGCAACGCTACCAGCCAGGCCTTGCCCGCCCCGGCGGCGCAAGGGGCGGCGGAGCGGCGGGTGTTCAACTGTTCGGAACGGAGCACTTGAACACCCGCCGGGGCCGGGCGGGACCCGGACGACGCCTCACCAGCGGCCGGTACCCGGGCCGGCGAATCGGCCGCCCGCACCCGTCGGCGGAATCCGAGCGGACGCCCGTTCCGCCGAGGACTCCGCCTTGGTGGAACGGGGGTGGGGTGACATCGAGCTGAGGCTCCGTTACCGTAATTTTCGCGTACGTCTTTCGGTAATGAAGAGACGGAAACGTGCTCGGCGGGCCGTGAGACGTTCATTCGGTGACTCCCTCCCGCCGAAGATGATTCGGGTCGGACGAGCGGACCCCGGCCTGCCGAATGTCTCCGGTGCGTTGGCACGCCTTTGCGGGAACAATCTCCCGGGAAGCCGTCTCAATGCCGAGAAGCGACGCTGCTTCCCCCTCTTCTTCTTGTTGGTGCAGACCCTTCCTGCGGAGGCCGTCACCCCCTTGCGGGATGAGCCGGCCGAGAAGCGGCCGGAATAGTACTTCAGGAGGCGAATCACCCATGGCGACCGCTGGGGCATCCCTGCGAATACAGCTCCTGGGACCGGTGCGCGCGTGGCGCGGCGGGGTGGAGGTGGTGCTGGGCCCGCCCAAGCAACGAGCCGTCCTCGCCCTGCTCGCCAGCCGCGCCGGCGACGTCGTGGGCGTTGAGGACATCGCGGACGCGGTGTGGGGCAGTGTCGTCCCGCGGACGGCCGCCAACGGCGTGCACACGTACGTGGCCGGCCTGCGCCGCGTCCTGGATCCCTGTCGCGGCCGCAGAGCGGCGAGCGCGGTGCTCGGCTTCCAGTCCGGCGGGTACTGCCTGCGCGTGGACCCCGCGGACGTGGACGCCACGCTCTTCGTCCGACGCCTCGGCGAGGCACGGAAGTCACGGGGCGAGGCCCCCGCCGAGGTGACCGCGCGGTTGTACGAGAAGGCCCTGTCCCTGTGGCAGGGCGAGGCGCTCCACTCGGTTCCCGGGCCCTTCGCCGTACTGGAGCGGGACCGGCTGCGGGACCTGCGGTTGACGGCCGTCGAGGAATGGGCCCTGGACATGCTGGCGGCGGGGCGACACGCCGAGCTGGTCACCGAGCTGACCGGCGCGGTGGCCGAGGAGCCGCTGCGCGAGAAGCTGCGCTGGCTCCTGATCTCAGCGCTGTACCGCGGGGGCCGGCAGGCCCACGCCCTGCAGGTGTACGAACAGACCCGGGAACTGCTGCGCCGGGACCTGGGCATCGAGCCGGGCGCCGACCTGCGCCGGCTCTACCAGCAGATCCTGTCCGGACACCCGCAGCCGCGCTCGCCCGGCGCGGACACCGGGTCCCTCCCGTTCACGAGCCGGCGGCCGATGCTCCAGGGCACCCCCAAGCCGGCCCAACTCCCGTCGCTGGCACGGGGCTTCGTGGGCCGGGACAGAGAGCTGGCGTGGCTGGAGGACGTCGTCACCGGTGAGAGCAGCGGCGGCGCGACGACACCCGTGGCGGTGGTCGACGGACCGGCCGGGGTGGGCAAGTCGGCGTTCGTCCTGCAACTGGCGCACCGACTCCTCGACCACTTCCCCGACGGCCAGTTGTACGTGGACCTGCGCGGAACCGGACCGGAGGGCCGCACCGTCAGCGCCGTCGACGCCCTGGGGCAACTGCTGGGGAGCCTGGGCGTGGACGGCGCGCGGATGCCCCCGGGCCTGGCCGCCCGAGCCGCCCTGTACCGCAGCCTGCTGCACGGCCGGAAGATGCTGGTGGTGCTCGACGACGCGCACAGCCCCGACCAGCTGCGGCCGCTGATACCGCGCGGATCCTCCTGCGTCCTGGCGACGAGCCGGCAGCGGTTCAGCGGGCTCGCGGCGCGCGATGGTGCGCACCTGGTCACGATCGGCCCGCTGCACGAGGAGGAGTCGGCGCGGCTCCTGACCGACCTCAGCGGGGGCCGACTGCGCGGGCAGGGCCCGGTCACCGCGCGCCTGGCGGCGCAGTGCGGCGGGCTGCCGTTGGCGTTGCGCATCGTCGCCGAGCGCCTGGCGGCCAACCCCGGGATGCCGCTGGACGCCCTGATCGAGCCCTTCGCGGCGGAGCGCGGCCGGCTCGACTGGCTGATGGTGAAGGGTGACGCCGCGGCCAGCATGCGCGGCGCGTTCGACGCGTCGTACCAGGCGCTGCCTGCGGACGCGGCCCGGATGTTCCGTTACCTGGGCCTGTACAGCGGGACGTTGACGGAGGAGATCGCCGCCGCGCTCGCGGGAACGGACCGGGCCACCGCCCGTCGGCTGCTCTCGGTCCTGGCCGCCAACCACCTGCTGGAGGAGGGGCCGGACCACCTGTACCGCTTCCACACCCTCGTGGGCCTCTACGCCGCCGAGTGCGCCGAGCACGAGCTGGCGGCCCGCCGCCAGGAGGCCCTCGACCGGCTGAGCCGTCTGGCGCCGGCCCAACCGTCGTCTCCCGGGCCCGCCGACACACCGACGACCAGATGTCTGGCCGGCGTCGCGCACTGAGCGGCTGACCCGGGGGTCCGCGCTCGGCACCGGCGACTCCGGACGACGTGCCCACGAGGTGCTCACCAGCCACCCTACGGAGGAACCCATGGAACCCACAGACGCCTCAGGCGGTCAACGCCCCACCGCCAAGGGCCTGTTCGTCCCGGTCCACGAGCGCGGGCGCGTCCATCTCATCAGGCTCTTCCGCACCCCGCTGGGCACCCGCACCGTCGTCGGTTTCACCTCGCGGGCACGGCTGGCCACGGCGCTGGGCGACGACCAGGCCTGCGTCGAGCTCGCCGAGCCGATCCTGCGGGAGCTGGTGGAGCCGCTGGGGGTGACCCGGTTGATCGTGGACCCGTACCTGGTGGCCGCGCCGGTTTCGACGCAAACCGTCCCGTCCGCCGTCGCGGACCGCCGACCGCTGGAGGTCGAGCCGTCCCTCCCGGGCGGCCGTCGCCCGGGAGGCGCGGGGTAGGCGGGGAAGAAGGGGCGGGGCGGGGTCAGCCCACGGCGGAGCGCATCCGGTCCAGGATCTCCCGCAGAAGAGTGGGGGACGTGCCGAAGTTGAGCCGGACGAAGCCCGCGCCACCGGGCCCGAAGGTGCGGCCGTCGTTCAGGAGGACACGGGCCTTCTCCAGGAAGAAGGTGTACGGGTCGGTGGGCAGGTCCAGGGACCGGCAGTCCAGCCAGGCCAGGAAGGAGCCCTGTGGGGGGGTGTACCCGATGCCGGAGGGCAGCTCCGCCCGGATCAGCTCGGCGTTGCGCTCCAGGACCGGCCGCAGCTGGGCCAGCCAGGAGTCACCCTCCCGCCACGCCGCCAGGGTGGCGGCCACACCGAAGGTGTTGGGCTCTCCGTACAGGTGGGTCGGGGAGGCCAGCGCCGCGCGCACCTCGGCTGCACCGACGTGGGCGACCGCGCACCGGACCCCCGGCACGTTGAACGCCTTGGTCGCCGAGGTCAGCGTCACCGTCCGCGCTGCCACCTCCGGCGAGAGGGAGCCGAACGGAATGTGCCGGTGGGAGCCGTGCACGAGGTCGGCGTGGATCTCGTCGGCGATCACCAGGAGGTCGTGACGACAGGCGAGTTCGGCGAGCTCTTCCAGCTCGGGCCGGCTGAGCACCCGTCCGGTCGGGTTGTGCGGATTGACCAGCAGCAACACCCGGCAGTTGCCGTCGGCGAGCTCGCGGTCGAGCCGGTCGGCGTCGAAGACCCAGCCGTCGTCCCGGCGGACGTACGGGACGGAGATCAGACGCCGTTCCATGCTCGTCACCGTGGCCAGGAAGGGCGGATACGTCGGAGTGTGCACGGCGACGCCGTCACCCGGCCCGGTGGCGACCGCCAGGACGGCCTGGAGGCCCTGGTTGATGTCGGTGAACTCCCGTACGTGAGCGGGATCGAGCACCCAGCCGTAGCGTTCGCGCATGCGCTCGGCGAACGCGGCGCGCAGCGGGATCTCCTCGGGGCGCCCGTCCCATGCGGGGTATCCCACGTCCTCCTGCGCACAGCGGACCAGCGCCTCCCGTACGGCGGGCGCCGGCGTGAAATCCATCTCCGCGATCCATGCCGGAAGCACATCCGGTGCGGCCCGGTTCCACTTCACCCCCGGGCGGCAGGTCAACGATGAGAGCTCGACGTCCTCGAACACAGCCTTCTCTTTCCTGTCCGCAATCGCTCTCCAGCCATCCCCGGCCCGTCGCCGGGGACTCCTGGGATTTCCGCCCATCGAACTCGACCAACATATCCCGGCAGCCCACGCGGCCCGCCACCTCGTGAGGGGGAGCGCTGATGCTAGGACTTCTTGTCTCCTGGCTCGCACCATGCACCCGTCAGACGCTGGAGCAACCAGCATCAGCGCGTCGCAGAAAGGCCGTCAGATGTCCCAAGACACCCGGCTCGGCAGGACCGGCCCCGAACCGTCGTCGAGCGCGCAGAGCGGGTCGGCACCGCGGCCGGCGGAGGCCGGGAGTGTGCCGCCGGTCCTGCGAGTGGCCTGTTTCCTCAGCAACTTCGACCGGTTCGCGATCACGCCCCTCCTGGTGGCCGTCGCCGCCGGATTCCACGTCCGGCTCGACGAGGTCGTGCTGGTCGCGAGCGGCTACTTCTTCGCGTACGGGTGCGCCCAGCCGGTGTGGGGCATGTTGTCCGACCGGTACGGGCGCATGCGCGTCATCCGCTTCTCGCTCGCCGCCGCGGCGGTGTGCGGGCTGGCTTCCGCGGCCGCGCCGAACCTGACCGTCCTGGTGGTGCTGCGGATCGCCACCGGAGCCTTCTTCGGGGCCGTGGTCCCCACCTCCCTGACGTACGTCGGGGACACCGTTTCCCCCGCGGTGCGTCAGCGCGCCCTGTCGGACCTGCAGGTGGCCCTCGCCATCGGCACCGCAGCGGCCACCCTGGTCGCCGGTGGGGTGTCCGAACTGCTCAGCTGGCGGGCGATGCTCGCTCTCTCCGCGGTGCTGGCGGCGATCACGGTGGTCGCCACGCGTGGCCTGTCGGAGTCCCGGACCTCGACCACCCTGCGCCGCCCCACCGAACAGCTCGGCTCGGTGCTGCGGCTGAGGTGGTCCTGGGTGGTCATGGGCTTCGGCCTGGTCGAGGGAGCGGTGCTGCTCGGCTGCTTCACCTTCCTGGCCCCGGCCCTGCAGGCCCACGGGGTCGGCATGATCGGCGCGGGCGGGGTGACCGCCCTCTACGGGGTCGGCACCCTGGGCTTCTCGCGTCTGCTCAAGCTGGTGGCGACGCGGCCCCCGTGGACGCTGCTGGCCGCGGGCGGCGTGATGATGGCGGGTGGCTTCCTGATCGCCTCCCTGAGCCTGTCCGTGGTGGCCATCGGGGTGGCCGCGGTCCTGCTGGGAGGCGGCTGGTCCTTCTTCCACTCCTCGCTCCAGACCTGGGCCACCACCTTGGTGCCGGCCGCCCGCGGCACCGCCGTCGCGCTGTTCGTGTCCGCCCTGTTCGTCGGCAGCTCGATCGGTTCGGGCCTCGGCGGTCCGCTGACCGAGCACGGGCACTACCAGGAGCTGTTCGCCCTCGCGGCGGTCACCGCGGTGCCCCTGACCGTGCTCGCCGCCTGGCTGCGCACCAGGTACACCCCTACCGACTCCTGACCTCGACGGGGGTCGGGACACCGGACCCCAGGGCGCCGTCCTCACCCCCGGAGACGGCGCCCTGGCCCCGGCGGGCGAGCAGCCAGTACATGACCGCCGGCAGGACCAGGCCGACGATCCACGAGATGTCGGCGCCGCCGAGCCGGGCGACCAGCGGTCCGGTGTACAACTCGGTGGAGAGGAAGGGCAGCTGGGCGAGGATGCCGACCGCGTACGTCGTCAGTGCCGGTCCGTTCCAGGCGCCGTAGCGGCCGCGGGGGTCGGCCAGGGCCTCGATGTCGTAACGCTCGTTGGACAGCAGGTAGAAGTCGACCAGGTTGATCGCGCTCCATGGCGTGAAGAACGTCAGGAGGCACAGCAGGAAGGTCGAGAAGGACTCCAGGAAGTTCCCCCGGCCGAGCAGTGCGAGTGTTGTTCCGGCGAGCATGATGCCACTGACGTAAAGGCTTCGGGCGAGCGGCCCGACCGGGCCGATCCGACGGAATCCGCTGATCCCGGTGACGACGGACATGAATCCGCCGTAGGTGTTCAGTACATTGACCGTCAATTTCCCGAAGGCGACGGAGAAATACAGCAGCACCGTGACGGCGGCCGAGCCGCTCATGCCGACGATGTTCCCGACCTCGTCGCCCTGCCCGCCCCCGTGCCAGGCCGCCGTGAGCGCTCCGAAACCCATCGCCCACTGCGCGCCGAGCACGCTGCCGCCCATGGTCGCCCAGAACACCGAGCGCGGCGCGGTGTCGCGCGGCAGATAGCGGGAGGAGTCCGCGACGTACGGGCCGAACCCCAGCTGCCAGGAGGCGGACAGGGACATCGCGAGCAGGAACAGCGGCACCGAGAAGTGGTGGTGTCCGAGGAGCGATCCGAGCGGCGCGGTGCGCACCAGCTCGACGCTCAGGTAGAGGAAGGCGAGGGCGCCGACCGCCGCCGCGAGCTTTCCGACGCGATGGATCAGCCGGTAGCCGACCGCGGCCGTCACCGCGGTGGCGAGCGCGAAGATCACGATGCCGGCGGTCTCGCCCGTGTGCGTGAGGTGCCCGACGGCCTGCCCGGCCAGCACACTGCCGCTCGCGAAGAATCCGATGTACATCACGATCGAGCAGACCAACGGGACCGCCGCCCCTTGGACCCCGAACTGGGCCCGGGAGGAGACCATTTGCGGCAGTCCGAGCCGCGGGCCCTGGGCGGCGTGCAGGGCCATGACCGCTCCGCCCAGAAGGTTTCCGGCCAGGAGTGCCACCAGGGACCACAGTGCATCGAGTCCGAACACCACGGCGAGCGATCCGGTGACCACCGCGCTGATTTGCAGATTGGCGGGGAACCACAGGGTGAACAGACTGAACGGTCTGCCGTGCCGTTCGTTATCGGGGATGAAATCGATGGAATGCCGTTCGACGAGCCCGCTCAGCGGGCCCACTTTTCTCTTCTTCGGCATGGAATCTCCGCGGAAGGAATTCGGTGGATAGCGGACCCATGATGGCCCCGGTCGCTGAGTGAGTGTCAAGAAGCAGCGGATTCCGCTCGGTTGTGGATGTGGCGGGCGCGGGACCGCACCAAGTGATCGACGTCGCCGCGGTCCGGCTCGGGGCAGCCCGCCTCGCCGGCGGGGACGGTGGAGTCCGGGCCCGCCCGGTCGGACGTCCGGTGCACCGGTCGGGCGGGGCCCTGGCGCGGCAGTCGGAGTCGCGTCCTCCGGGCGGTGTGAAGGAGATCGCCTGACGCCCTCTCGGCCGAGTTCGCTGGTCAGTGGCCGCCAACCGCCAACCGCGTTGCCCCGTCACACGGTTGTTCGGACCTCGGCCTGGCGGTCGGTTCAGAAGAAGTTGGGACAGTCGGTTTAGTTTCTTGGTAGCTTCAGTGCGCCAAACGTTGAACCGACGATGCCTGAGGGAGGCGTTGATGCTCGACGCGTCAACGGCAGACGGGGCCGGGCCGCCAGCGCCGGACACGTCTCAGCAGCAGCCAGTCACGGAACTGATCCCCATCAACTCATTGGTAGCGTCCGACTCACCACGAACGGCCGGTGAGAGCGCAGCTCACGCCGAGATGCTGGCCGAAGTACAGACCCCGCTGCCGCCCATCGTCGTGCACCGGCCGACCATGCGGATCGTCGACGGCATGCACCGGGTTCAGGCGGCGGTGCTGCGAGGAGAGGACTACGTCCGGGTTCAATTCGTGGACGGCACGGCCGACGACGCCTTCGTGCTGGCCGTCCGGCTCAACGCCGAACACGGCATGCCGCTGTCGCGCCGGGACCGGGTAGCGGCGGCCGAACGCATCATCGGCAGCCATGGCCAGTGGTCGGACCGCCGCATCGCCGAGGTGACGGGTCTTTCGCCGGTCACGATCTCCGCGCTGCGCAAGCGAACGACCGCCGACACCGACCAGGTGAAGGTCCGCACCGGCCGCGACGGGCGTTCCAGACCGGTCAACAGCGAGGCCGGCCGGCGCCGCGCCGTCCAGGTCATCGCGGCCCGCCCGGACGCTTCGTTGCGTGAGATCGCGCAGGAGGCGGGGATAGCCCCGGCAACGGCCAGGGACGTCCGCCAGCGCATCCGCGAGGGCAAGGACCCGGTTCCGGCCAAGCTCCGCAACGCCGAGCAGGCCGGCGGCGAGGCGGGCGGGCGCAGGGGGCGCGAAAAGGTCGTCGCGGAGACCGCGGCGCTCGGCGCCCGGGTGGAGTCCGTCGTGGTCGCCGGGCCCGACCAGTTCGCGAGCCTGCGCAAGGACCCCTCGCTGCGCTTCTCCGAGTCGGGACGGGCGCTGTTGCAGCTCCTCGCGGCGAACGGGATCGACGACGCGCGGTGGAGGTGGATGATGAGCGGGGTGCCGGCCCACCGCTACGCCGACATCGCCCGCGCGGCCCGGATCTGCGGAGAACACTGGCTGGACTTCGCCGAGCAGCTGGAACGAGGCAGCGGGATGCGCGCACGCCGCGCCGTGTGAGCGGGACGGCCGACAGCGTCCCGAGCCGACGGCGCCCGACCCGCACCGCTGCGGCGGCTTACGGGAACACGATCGTTCGTCGTCGGGACCGAACGGGACCGTCGAGACCGTCCTCGACCGCCGCACACACCGGTTCGTACGAGGTGGGCGGCCCGGTGCGCCCCGCTGGTCGGCGGGGTGCTGCCGGGCCGTCCGCCGGGCGGGAGGGAGGCCGGCCGGCGTGCGGCGGGAGGCGGACCCGGGACCGGTCGAGTCGCTCAACTCGCCCCGCTGACAACGGGGGCGTGCCCGGGGCCGGTCCTGGCCAACGCGTTCGGGGCAGCGGGCTCCATGCGGTCAACATAGCACCGGCCCCGGTCCAGTCAACCCCGCCGGTCGAACGGAGGGCGGGGGCTCCAGCGAAACTCCAGGCGGCCCGGCCAGACTCGAGGGGTCGCGGTCCTGGCCCGCCGCGCCGAAAGGCCCCTCGAAGAACCTTGGGTTCTACTGGTCGTCGCAACACCCCAGCTGAGGGGATGCGATGGACTTCGAGATCCGCAGGGACCGGAAGCCGCAAGGGGGTAGGAAGCTCCGGGCCGAGCGGGCGGAATACTTCCGGCTTGTGGATCAGGGCTACAGCAACAAGGAGGCGTCCCGGCTGGTGGGCGTCCACGAGCGGACTGGACGCGAGTGGCGCAACGGCCGGATGGATCCGAACAGGTTCCGGGCGCCCGCTCGATTCGAGCGGGCGCCCGCCACTGTGTCCGGCCCCTCCCGGTACCTGAGCGAGGACGAGCGGATCCACATTGCCGACCGGCTGCGGGAGAAGGCAACCGTCCGTGTGATCGCGGCCGAGCTGGGCCGCAGCCCGTCCACGGTCAGTCGGGAGATCCGGCGCAACTGCCATCAGGGCAGCGGAAATACCGGCCTCACGCCGCCCAGGCCCGCGCCGACGAGCGCCGGCCCCGTCCCAAGCCCGGTAAGAACGCCCGGAACACCGAGCTGCGGGACTTCATCCAGCACCGCCTGGACAGGAAGTGGAGTCCGGAGCAGATCTGCCAGGCTCTACGGGACAGGGGAGAGTGATCCTCAACCGGGCTACCCAATGATCACGACTCAACACGCGCCCTCCCGCTGGCTTTCGCGCATCGGGACCAACGACGCGACGGCGTGTCCCGGATGCCACACGAGGCCGGTGCCCTGTGAGGTCGGCCGGGCCGGAAGCGCGGTTGGTGCCTGACCGGCAGTCACGTCCCTGGATGGAGTGCAACCTCCACCGACCGCTCACCCTGGCGGAGATCGCTGACCACGCCGCGATGAGCGTCCGCAGCCTCAACCGCCGCTTCCGCGCGCAGACCGGCAGCACACCCCTGCAGTGGCTGCTCCGCGCCCGCGTCGACCTGGCCCGCGAACTGCTCGAAACCACCGAACTGTCCATCGGGCAGATCGCCGACCGCACCGGCCTCGGCGCTGTCCGATCTTGGTGGCTAATTCCAAGTTCCTTGCGATGCCCCAGAGTTGAGATGCTTTGGGGCGGCCCGGGGAGAGGTGTGGGACTTGCTCCTTGGGCCAGGGGTGGCGGCGTGGGCACGGTGCAGTGGATCATGAGCGCTGGTGATCTCTCGGGCCTCGTCTTGGATCG
>NZ_JBIRFA010000040.1:0-73277 GCF_044327205.1 Kitasatospora sp. NPDC018058
CTGTTGAGTTCTCAAGGAACGGACGCTTCCTTCGGACCGCCTTCCAGCGGGCCCTCCGGGCGCTTCGTTCTTTCGTGTTTCCAGCTTATCAGATGCTTTCCGCTCCGTTTTCCGGAGTTTCATTTATCCGATATGGCTTTCGCCTTTCGGCGCTCCCGAACTCTATCAGAGTTTCTCGGTCCGTTTTCCCGGTCGCTCTCGAATTCAGATTCGAGGACTTCCTTGGGGCTCGTCCCGTGGGGCAACCCGGAGAACATTACGCACCGGGTCGCCCCACGTCAAACCAGCCTCAGCAGGGGCCGGAGGAGGCTCAGACCTCGACCACGACCGGCAGGATCATCGGCCGGCGGCGGTAGTTGTCCGCGACCCACTTGCCGATGGTCCGGCGGACCAGCTGCTGCACCTGGCGGGGCTCCAGCACGCCGTCGCTGGCCGAGCGGTCCAGGGCCTCCTGGAGCTTGGAGGCCACGGGGACGAAGGCGCTGTCCTCGATGCCGGAGCCGCGGGCCTGGATGGTCGGGCCACCGACGATCTTGCCGTTGGTCGAGTCGACCGCGACGAAGACCGAGATGAAGCCCTCCTCGCCGAGGATCTTGCGGTCCTTGAGCGAGGCCTCGGAGATGTCGCCGACCGAGGCACCGTCCACGTAGACGTAACCGGCCTGCACCTTGCCGACGATCCGGGCGACGCCGCCCTCCAGGTCCACGCAGACGCCGTCCTCGGCGATGACCACGCGGTTGCGCGGCACGCCGGTGGCGACGCCCAGCTCGGCGGCGGCCCGCAGGTGGCGCCACTCGCCGTGGACCGGCATCAGGTTCCGCGGCTTGCAGATGTTGAAGAAGTAGAGCAGCTCGCCGGCCGAGGCGTGGCCGGAGACGTGCACCTTGGCGTTGCCCTTGTGCACGACCTTGGCGCCCCAGCGGGTCAGGCCGTTGATCACGCGGTAGACGGCGTTCTCGTTGCCCGGGATGAGCGAGGACGCCAGGACGACGGTGTCGCCCTCGACGATGCGGATCTGGTGGTCGCGGTTGGCCATCCGGGACAGCGCCGCCATCGGCTCGCCCTGCGAACCGGTGCAGATCAGCACGACCTCCTTGTCCGGCAGGTCGTCGAGCTGCTTGACGTCGACGACCATGTTGCCGGGGACCTTCAGGTACCCGAGGTCGCGGGCGATGCCCATGTTGCGGACCATCGAGCGGCCGACGAAGGCGACCTTGCGCTTGTACTCGTGCGCGGCGTCCAGCACCTGCTGGATGCGGTGCACGTGGCTGGCGAAGGAGGCGACGATGATGCGCTTCTCGGCGTTCGCGAAAACGTTGCGCAGTGCGGCCGAGATGTCCCGCTCGTGCGGGATGAAGCCGGGGACCTCGGCGTTGGTGGAGTCCACCAGCAGCAGGTCCATGCCCTCCTCCGCCAGCTTGGCGAAGGTCGGCAGGTCGGTCAGTCGACCGTCCAGCGGCAGCTGGTCCATCTTGAAGTCGCCGGTGGCCACGACCATGCCGGCGGGGGTGCGGACCGCCACCGCGAGGGCGTCCGGGATGGAGTGGTTGACCGCGATGAACTCGCAGTCGAAGGGGCCGATGCGCTCGCGCTCGCCCTCCTTGACCTCCAGCACGTACGGCCGGATGCGGTGCTCGGCGAGCTTGGCCTCGATCAGGGCCAGGGTCAGCTTCGAACCGATCAGCGGGATGTCCGGGTTCTCCCGCAGGAGGAAGGGGACGGCGCCGATGTGGTCCTCGTGCCCGTGGGTGAGGATGATGCCGTCGACCTTGTCGAGGCGGTCCCGGATGTAGCTGAAGTCCGGGAGGATCAGGTCCACGCCGGGCTGCTCGTCCTCGGGGAAGAGGACGCCGCAGTCGACGATCAGGATGCGGTCCCCGTACTCGAGGACCGTCATGTTGCGGCCGATCTCGCCGAGGCCGCCGAGCGGAGTGATACGGAGGGCGCCCTCCTTCAGTGCCGGAGGCGCGCCGAGCTCGGGATGCGGGTGGCTCAAAAGACTCTCCTCACGACGCACGCCATATGCCCGGGGTCCTCCCCCTGGAGACATATGGCGTGCGTACTCAGTGTCGTTTTCCTACTGGGTCTGTGCTCTCGCGCCTTCGGTCCGGTCCAGCGGCGGACCCCGTGAGGGTCCGGCGAGCCGGGGCGCGCACGTCTGTGTCTGCTACAGGTGTACCCCGCCGGCGGCGAGATCCTGCTTCAATCGGTCGATCTCCTCGGGCGTCGCACCGACCAGCGGCAGCCGCAGCGGGCCGGCCGGCAGGCCCTGGAGTTCCAGCGCGGCCTTGGAGAGGATCACGCCCTGGGTGCGGAACATACCCGTGAACACGGGCAACAGGCTCTGGTGGATCGCGGTGGCCTTGGCCACATCGCCCGCCAGGTAGGCCTCGATCATCGCCTTCAGCTCACCGGCGACCACGTGCCCGACGACGCTGACCACGCCGACGGCTCCGACCGACAGCAGCGGCAGGTTCAGGATGTCGTCGCCGGAGTACCAGGCGAGGTCGGAGCGGGCGATCGCCCAGGCCGCGGCGCCGAGGTCGCCCTTGGCGTCCTTGTTGGCGACGATCCGCGGGTGCTCCCCGAGCCGGACCAGCGTCTCGTGGCTCAGCGCGACCCCGCTGCGGCCCGGGATGTCGTACGCCATGACCGGCAGGCCGGTGGCGTCGGCGACCCGGGTGAAGTGCCGGTACAGGCCCTCCTGCGGGGGCTTGTTGTAGTACGGCGTGACCACCAGCAGGCCGTGCGCCCCGGCGGCCTCCGCCTGGCGGGCCAGCTCGACGCTGTGGTGGGTGTCGTTGGTGCCGACGCCGGCCACCACGTGGGCCCGGTCCCCGACCGCCTCCACCACGGCGCGGACGAGCTGGGCCTTCTCGGCGTCGCTGGTGGTCGGGGACTCACCGGTGGTGCCGTTGACGACGAGACCGTCGTTCCCGGAGTCGACGAGATGCGTGGCGAGGCGCTGGGCGCCGTCGATGTCGAGTCCGCCGTCGGCGGTGAACGGGGTGACCATCGCGGTCAGCACCCGGCCGAACGGCGTCTGGGGGGTGGAGGTCGGAGCCATGCGTCCAAAGCTACTCGTAGGCGGTGGGGCGGCACCCATGCCGGTCCATGGTTCGGACAGGTGCAGCAGGTCAGGGGCAAAGAGATGGGATCCCGGTGCTGCCCGCTCGGGGGTTCGGGCAGCACCGGAATCCGTGGTCACGAATGTATGGAGCGGCTAGAAAAGCCGCAATCCAGACATGCCCGACACTCTGCCCATATGCCTGTCGTCCCAGGTCAGGGGGCGACTCGCCCGTGCTTCTCGAAAGCCGCATGGGTGAGCGGCATGAGCCGGGCCCACTGCTCCTCCATCTGCTCGGCGACCATCTCGATCTCGCGCTGCGGGAAGGACGGCACCGCCGAGTTCTCCCGCCGGGTGCGCAGCGAGAGGAAGTGCATCAGCGAGCGCGCGTTGCAGGTCGCGTACATCGAGGAGAACAGGCCGACCGGCAGCACCGCACGGGCCACCTCGCGGGCCACGCCGGCCGCCAGCATCTCCTGGTAGCGGGCGTACGACTCGCGGTACGCGGCCTCCATCGCCTCGGCGGTGGTCTTGTGCTGCTCCGGGGTGCCCTCGGTGAACTCGTACTTGCCCGGGCGGCCCTCCTGGACCAGCTTGCGGTCCTCGCCGGGGACGTAGAAGACCGGCTGCAGCTCGCGGTAGCGGCCGGACTCCTCGTTGTACGACCAGCCGCTGCGGTGCCGGTGGAACTCGCGGAACACGAAGATCGGCGCACTGATGAAGAAGGTCATCGAGTTGTGCTCGAACGGCGTGCCGTGCCGGTCCCGCATCAGGAAGTTGATCAGGCCCTTGGACTTCTCCGGGTCCTGCTGGAGCGCCTCCAGGGACTGCTCTCCCGCGGTCGAGACCCGGGCCGCCCAGATGACGTCCGAGTCGGCGGCGGCGCTGCGGACCAGCTCCACCGTCACGTCGCTGCGGAAGCTGGGGGCCGTCGGTTCGTCGCTCACGCGTTACTCCTTGCGGGTTCGGTGCTGTGCAGCTTGATGGCGTGCTGCATGGTCTTGCGGGCGCGCGGGGTGTCGCCGGCGTCGGCGTAGGCCACGGCGAGGCGGAACCAGACCCGCCAGTCGCCCGGCGAGGCCTCCGCCTCGGCCTGGCGGCGGGCGAACACCGCGTCGGCCGAGGCCCGGTCGATCCGCCCGCCGGTGGTGCGCTTCAGCTCGTCCACCGGCAGGCCGCCCTCGGCCTCCAGCTCACGGGCGAGCTGCTCGCTGGACCGGCCGAACCGGACGGTCTGGCGCAGGAACCAGACGCCGATCACCGGGATGACGAAGGCGCAGACGCCGATGCCGATGCCGAGCGGCTTGCCGGTGGCGATCAGCTGGACGCCCTCCCCCACGCAGAGCAGGGCGACCACCAGCAGCACGCCGGACAGGACGAAGAAACCGGTACGAGAGGTCATCGCGGGCTCACAGGTCCAGGAAGTGTTCGAGGCCGAGGGTCAGCCCCGGCGTCTCGACGACCTTGCGCGCGCCCAGCAGGATGCCCGGCATGAAGCTGCTGTGGTGCAGCGAGTCGTGCCGGATGGTGAGCGTCTCGCCGGTGTCGCCGAACATCACCTGCTGGTGGGCGAGCAGGCCGCGCAGCCGTACCGCGTGCACCGGCACCCCGTCCACGTCGGCGCCGCGGGCGCCGGGCAGGCTGTGGGTGGTCGGGTCCTGCTGCGGGGGGCGGCCGGCCTCGGCGCGGGCTGCGGCGATCAGCTGGGCGGTGCGGGTGGCGGTGCCGCTGGGGGCGTCGGCCTTGCGGTCGTGGTGCAGCTCGACCACCTCGACCGACTCGAAGTACCGGGCGGCGATCTGCGAGAACTTCATCCCGAGGATCGCGCCGATGGAGAAGTTCGGCGCGATCAGCAGGCCGAGCTCCGGGGCCTGGTCCAGCCAGCCGCGGACGGTGGCGAGCCGCTCGTCCGTCCAGCCGGTGGTGCCGGTGACCACGTGAATGCCGTGGTGCAGGCAGTAGTCCAGGTTGCCCATCACCGAGTCCGGGTGGGTCAGCTCGACGGCGACCTGGGCCCCGGCCCCGGTCAGCTCCTCCAGCTCGGAATCGCGGCCGAGGGTGGCCACCAGCTCCAGGTCCGGCGCGGCCTCGACGGCCTTGACCGCCTCGGAGCCGATCCGGCCCTTGGCGCCGATCACGGCGACACGCAGCGTCATAGCGAAAGTCCTCTCACCAGCAAACTCAGACCGGGCAATCTCAGACCAGCAGATCGGCGAGCTTGGCGGCCCGCTTGTCGTTGACCGGGCCGATCAGTGCCAGCGACGGCCGGTACGCGCCCAGCACATCACGGGCGACCGCGTGGACGTCGTCCAGGGTCACGGCCGCGATCCGCTCCAGCATGTCGTCCACCGACAGGTGGTGCCCGTAGCTGAGCTCGGCCTTGCCGATCCGGTTCATCAGCGAGCCGGTGTCCTCCATGCCGAGCACGGTGGAGCCGGAGATCTGGCCGATCGCGCGGTGCAGCTCCTCCTCGGTGATGCCCTCGGCGACCACCTTGGCCAGCTCGGCGCGGCAGATCCTGAGCACCTCCTCGACCCGCTTGGGCTGGCAGCCGGCGTAGATGCCGAACAGGCCGCTGTCCGCGTACGAGGACGAGTACGAGTAGACCGAGTACGCCAGGCCGCGCTTCTCCCGGATCTCCTGGAACAGCCGGGAACTCATCCCGCCGCCCAGAGCCGCGTTGAGCACGCCCATCGCCCAGCGGCGCTCGTCGTGCCGGGGCACCCCGGGCACGCCCAGCACCAGGTGGGCCTGCTCGGTGGAGCGGTTGAGCACCTCGACCTTGCCGGCCGTGCGCAGCGCCTTGACGCCGCGGCGGGCCTCGGCGGGGGCGGCTGCCGAGCGGGCCAGCACCGGGGCGAAGGCCTGCTCGACCTGTTTGACCACCTTGCGGTGGTCCAGGTTGCCGGCCGCGGCGACGACCAGGTGCTCCGGACGGTAGCGGCGGTGGTAGAAGCCGGCGATCTGGTCCCGGGTGAGCGCCTTGATGGTCTCCTGGGTGCCGAGGATCGGGCGGCCTAGCGGGCCGCTGCCGTAGATCACCTTGGCGAACAGGTCGTGGACCACGTCGCCCGGGTCGTCCTCGGCCATCGCCATCTCTTCCAGGATGACACCGCGCTCGGCCTCCACGTCCTCGGTGCGGATCAGCGAGCCGGTGAGCATGTCGCAGACCACGTCGATGGCCAGCGGCAGGTCGGTGTCCAGGACCCGGGCGTAGTAGCAGGTGTTCTCCTTCGCGGTGAAGGCGTTCATCTCGCCGCCGACCGCGTCCAGGGCGGCCGAGATGTCCAGCGCGCTGCGCCGCTCGGTGCCCTTGAAGAGCAGGTGCTCCAGGTAGTGGGTCGCGCCGTTGAGCTGCGGGGTCTCGTCCCGCGAGCCGACGCCGACCCAGATGCCGAAGGTCGCGGAGCGCACCGTCGGCAGGGTCTCGGTGACGACCCGCAGGCCGCCGGGCAGGACGGTGCGGCGCACCGTGCCGGCGCCGTCGACGCCCTTGAGCAGGGTCCGGGTGGTGCCGGGTCGCTGCTTTACCGCCGGGGCCTGGGCCACGGTGGGTACCTCCAGACAAAACGTACGCGGGAAAGGCGCGTACGGACGAACGCGTGGACAACAGGGTGCGGCCCGCACGCCGGGAGGCGTACGGGCCGCAAGGGTCAGCTAGCGGCGCTTCACTCGGAAGCGGCCTCGCCGCCTTCCTCGCCCTCGATGACCGGGATCAGGGAGAGCTTGCCGCGCGGGTCGATCTCGGCGATCTCGACCTGCACCTTGGCGCCGACGCCGAGGACGTCCTCGACGTTCTCCACGCGCTTGCCGCCGGCCAGCTTGCGGATCTGCGAGATGTGCAGCAGGCCGTCCTTGCCCGGCATGAGCGAGACGAACGCGCCGAACGTCGTGGTCTTGACCACGGTGCCCAGGTAGCGCTCGCCGACCTCCGGCATGGTCGGGTTGGCGATCTGGTTGATCGTGGTGCGGGCGGCCTCGGCGGCCGGGCCGTCGGCGGCACCGATGTAGATGGTGCCGTCGTCCTCGATCGTGATCTCGGCGCCGGTGTCCTCCTGGATCTGGTTGATCATCTTGCCCTTGGGGCCGATGACCTCGCCGATCTTGTCCACCGGGATCTTGATGGTGATGATGCGCGGCGCGTTCGGGGACATCTCGTCCGGGGAGTCGATGGCCTCGTTCATCACGTCGAGGATGTGCAGGCGGGCGTCGCGGGCCTGCTTCAGCGCGGCGGCCAGCACCGAGGCCGGGATGCCGTTGAGCTTGGTGTCCAGCTGCAGCGCGGTGATGAAGTTGCGGGTACCGGCGACCTTGAAGTCCATGTCGCCGTACGCGTCCTCGGCGCCCAGGATGTCGGTCAGCGCGACGTAGTGGGTCTCACCGTCGACCTCCTGCGAGATCAGGCCCATGGCGATGCCGGCGACGGCGGCCTTCAGCGGCACACCGGCGTTCAGCAGCGACATGGTCGAGGCGCAGACCGAGCCCATCGAGGTGGAGCCGTTGGAGCCGAGCGCCTCGGAGACCTGGCGGATGGCGTACGGGAACTCCTCGCGGGAGGGCAGCACCGGCAGGATGGCGCGCTCGGCCAGGGCACCGTGGCCGATCTCGCGGCGCTTGGGCGAGCCCACGCGGCCGGTCTCGCCGACCGAGTACGGCGGGAAGTTGTAGTTGTGCATGTAGCGGCGACGCGTCTCCGGGGAGAGCGTGTCCAGCTGCTGCTCCATGCGCAGCATGTTCAGCGTGGTGACACCCAGGATCTGGGTCTCGCCGCGCTCGAACAGGGCCGAGCCGTGGACGCGCGGGATGGCCTCGACCTCGGCGGCCAGGGTGCGGATGTCGGTGACGCCGCGGCCGTCGATGCGGACCTTGTCCTTGATGACGCGCTCGCGGACGATCTTCTTGGTCAGCGCGTTGTAGGCGGCGCTGATCTCCTTCTCGCGACCCTCGAACTCGGGGAGCAGCTTCTCGGCCGCGACCGCCTTGACGCGGTCCAGCTCGTTGTTGCGCTCCTGCTTGCCCGGGATGGTGAGGGCCTGGGCCAGCTCGTCCTTGACGGCGGCGGTCAGCGCGGCGAGGACGTCGTCCTGGTAGTCCAGGAAGACCGGGAACTCGGCGGTCGGCTTGGCGGCCTGGGCGGCCAGCTGCGACTGCGCGGCGCACAGCACCTTGATGAACGGCTTGGAGGCCTCGAGACCGGCGGCCACGACCTCCTCGGTCGGCGCCTCGGCGCCGCCCTCGACCAGCTTGATGGTCTTGTCGGTGGCCTCGGCCTCGACCATCATGATCGCGATGTCGCCGTCCGGCAGGACGCGACCGGCGACGACCATGTCGAAGACGGCCGACTCCAGCTCGGAGTGGGTCGGGAAGGCCACCCACTGGCCCTTGATCAGCGCGACGCGCACGCCACCGATCGGGCCGGAGAACGGCAGGCCCGCCAGCTGGGTGGAGGCGGAGGCGGCGTTGATGGCGACCACGTCGTACAGGTGGTCGGGGTTGAGCGCCATCACGGTGCAGACGACCTGGACCTCGTTGCGCAGGCCCTTGACGAAGGACGGGCGCAGCGGGCGGTCGATCAGGCGGCAGGTGAGGATCGCGTCCTCGGAGGGCCGGCCCTCGCGACGGAAGAACGAGCCGGGGATGCGGCCCGCGGCGTACATCCGCTCCTCGACGTCCACCGTCAGCGGGAAGAAGTCGAAGTGCTCCTTCGGCTGCTTGGACGCGCTGGTGGCCGACAGCACCATGGTGTCGTCGTCCAGGTAGGCCACGGCGGAGCCGGCGGCCTGACGGGCCAGACGGCCGGTCTCGAAGCGGATGGTACGGGTGCCGAAGGAACCGTTGTCGATCACGGCCTCGGCGTAGAACACGTTCTCTTCCACCTGGAAGATCTCCTCTTTCGTACGTCTCCGGGAGAGCGTCCCCGCGCACTGCCTCGGGTTGGCCCCTGGGCCCTCCTGCCAGGGAGGGCGGCAGTCGGGCCGGTCTTCGATCGAAGCCTCCGGGGTGCCCCGCTCGGCTGCGGGGGTTCCGGGGGCCACTACCGAGGACCGGCGCCTCACGGCTGCCGGGCCGGGACGGGCGGTCCGCGTCTGGACGCTCTCTCGGATGCGGGCGGCTTCCGTTTGAAGCCTTCGTCCCGCGAGGGGTTCGGGTCTTTCTGCCCGGGTGGCGCGCTGGTGCGCCATCACCCGGCATGCCCACAACCCTACGGTGCAATCCTCGGCCACCTGGGGAGGTGCGCGCGAGTTGTTATGTCCGGGCGCCGCGGTTCAACCGCCGCGGCATACGCGCGAGGGGCGGCTCCCCGGTGTGGGGAGCCGCCCCGAGCGGCGTTCTCAGCGGGCGCCGCCGGCGGCACCGCGGCGGATGCCCAGGCGGTCGACGAGCGTACGGAAGCGCTCGATGTCCTTCTTGGCCAGGTACTGGAGCAGACGGCGACGCTGGCCGACCAGGATCAGCAGGCCGCGACGCGAGTGGTGGTCGTGCTTGTGGGTCTTGAGGTGCTCGGTCAGGTCCGAGATGCGACGGGACAGCATGGCCACCTGAACCTCGGGGGAGCCGGTGTCGCCCTCCTTGGTGCCGAACTCGGCCATGATCTGCTTCTTGACGTCAGAGGCGAGAGCCACTGCAACTCCTTCAAGGTCGTACCGAGCGGTCCTGGTCGACAACACAGGACTCTGTGAGAACTCGGTGTCGTGACGGAGCGCGGCCGGCGGTCTGCGCCCCACCCGGGGGAGGACACACGGCTGCGCTCGGAGGCCAAGCGTACCAGTGTCTCCCACCCGGCCGGTCGGCGGGCCTGATGGGAGGCACTGTCGGGTGGTACGGGCCCCGGCTCAGCCGGTGGCGCCGCGGACCAGCCGGTAGATGTTCAGGACGGCGAGCGCCAGCGGGACCAGGGACATCAGGGTGAGGCTGTCGACCAGGTCCAGGATGCGCCCCCAGAACGGGGAGACGCCGAGCCGGGGCACCACCAGGGCGATCGCGGTGAGCAGCGCCGCGCCGAAGGCGATCGAGGCGCCCAGCCAGATGGTGCGCAGGTCGAGCTCGGTGGTGGAGCCGGCCGCGCGCAGGAAGAACTGCGGGGTGTGCAGGGACAGCCCGACGATCAGCAGGCACAGGCCCAGCAGGCCCGCGACGGTGAGGCTGAGGACCTGCGCGGTGTAGCGGAACAGCCGGGCGCGCAGCATGGTGGCGATGCCCAGGGCGAGCGCGAGCAGCTCGGGGAAGGTCCGGTCGGTGAAGGCCAGGACGGCGCAGGCGCCGACCACGACCGCGGCGCAGCCGCCGACCAGGCCGACCAGCACCTCGTGGCCGCGGCGGGCCTGGTGGGCGATCTTCTCGTACTGGACCGCCTCGGCGCGCTCGGCCTCCTCGTCGTAGTCCCGGCTGCGGGTTCGGGTCTGGCCGGGGGCGCTGAAGCCGACCGGCAGCCGGGCGAAGCGGGCGGAGAGGCTGGGCAGGAAGCCGATCACGGCGACGGCCGCGACACCGGTGACGGCGGCGATGTTCCCGGCCGCGGTGTCCGGCATCAGCACGGCGGTGAAGGTGGCGAGCGAGCCGGCGACGGCGACGAAGGCCGCGGCGACGAAGGCGGCGTCCTTCTCCGGCAGCAGTCCGGCCAGCAGCACGGAGACCACCAGCACGGCGACGCAGCCGGTCAGGAACTGGAGCCGGCCGGGGCCGTCCCACGTGTGGGCGACGGCGAGGATGCCGCTGCCGCCGATCATGGCGTGCGGCAGGGCGCCGAGGCCGAGTGCGAGGGCGGAGTGGGCGTCCTGGTAGACCCGGGCGCGCACCCCGGCGAGCGCGGTGAGCACGACGGCGGTGACGCCGGCCAGGATGCCGGGCAGGCCGTGCATGTCGTGGCGGACGTCGGAGAACCAGAGCGCGAAGCCGAGCAGGGTGAGCAGCACCCCGGCGCCGATCAGGCCGAAGCCGCGCATGAGGTCGACGGTCCAGAACCGGCGGTCGGCCTCGACGGCGCTGGCGATGGCGTCCGCGACGTCGTCGTAGACGGCCGGCGGGAGGGACTCGGCGAACGGGCGCAGCGCGAGCAGGTCGCCGTCGCGGACCTGCTGGGCGCCCAGCGGCAGGCTGCTGTCGAGCACGGTGCCGTCGCGACGGACCAGGTGGAAGCCGGTGGGGGCGCCCTCGGGCTGGCTCTGCTTGGCCAGCCGCAGCACCTCGGGGTAGACGTCCGCGAGCGGGACGTCCTCGGGCAGGGCGACGTCGATCTTGCGGTCCGGGGCGACGACGGTCACCCGGCAGTAACCGGTGGCGGCCGCGGAACTCATCGCCGCACCTCGATCCTTCGACGCACTGGGCGCTCCCCCTTGTTGACGGTGCCGCGGCACGGCCGCGCGCGGTGTGGCTGTGGAACCGGCCCGGCCGGGCCGCGAGTTGGCGCGGCGTTACCCTACCCGCTCGGTTCGTGCCCGGCGCCGCTGCGGGGCGGTGCACGGTGCGGGGGCGGCCGGGGCCGGATCCCGCCCCTATGTAGGATCGGCGCCTGCGCAAGGTAGTACGGGGGCTGCGCTGTGTGGGGCGTCCTCAGCCACAACATCCCGTACGGGCCGTACGCAGTCGCGTGAGGGCTGATGCCGAAGTGATCGATCGACGCCGCGGGGTGGATGACGCATGGGTGTGATCACGGTCAAGCGACCGGCCAGGGCCTACCCGCCGACGGTGCCGGACGAGCCGGTGGAGCTGGTGACTCCGCCCGAGCTGCCCCGGCAGGGCGGCGAGGACTGGCTGATGAGCATCCTGCCGATGCTCGGCATGGGCGGTTCGGCGGTGTTCTTCTTCTCGCCCGGTGCGGCCGCCCCGATGAAGGTCATGGGCGGTCTGATGATCGCCTCGACGGTCGGCATGGTGCTGGCCCAGATCGTGCGGGCCCGCAAGGGCGGCTCGACCGCGATGGCGGACGAGCGGCGCGACTACCTCAAGTACCTGCAGCAGACGCGCCGTCAGGTGCGCCGCACGGCGGAGAGCCAGCGCGGCGCGCTGCTGTTCCTGAACCCGGCGCCGGACCAGCTGTGGTCGATCGTCGAGGACGGCCGGCGGCTGTGGGAGCGGCGGACCACGGACGGCGACTTCGCGCAGATCCGGGTGGGCCTCGGGCCGGTGCAGCTGTCCACCCCGCTGGTGGCGCCGCAGACCGCGCCGATGGACGAGCTGGAGCCGCTGTCGGCGGCCGCGATGCACTCCTTCCTGAAGGCGCACGGCACCCTGCAGGACCTGCCGCTGGCGGTGTCGCTGCGGGCCTTCTACCACATCACGGTGTGCGGCGACCCGGACTCGGTGTACGGCAACGTGCGCGCGATGATCGCCCAGTTGACCACCCTGCACTCGCCGGACGACCTGATGGTCGCGGTCGCGGCGGCGCCCGGCGCGGCCGAGGAGTGGGGCTGGACCAAGTGGCTGCCGCACAACCAGCACCGCAAGGAGGCCGACGGCGCGGGCTCGCGCCGGCTGTTCGCCGCCGACCTGGGCGACCTGGAGTTCCTGCTGCAGGACGAACTGGCCGGCCGCCAGCGATTCGTCCGGGACGCCGCGCCCGCGGCGGACCAGCCGCACATCGTGGTGATCATGGACGGCGCCGGGGTGCCGCACGACTCGGTGCTGGCCGGCGCCGAGGGCGTCCAGGGGGTGACCGTCATCGAGGTCGTCCCGGGTGACGTGGACGAGCCCAGCGGGCACCTGATGGTGACGGTCAACTCCGAGGAGCTGGTGCTGCGTTCCGCCTCCGGCGCGACCTACACCGGCAAGCCGGACCTGCTCTCGGTCTGGCAGTCCGAGGCGCTGGCGCGACAGTTGGCGCCGTACCGGATCTCGGCCGGCGGCGACGACGAGCCGCTGCTGTCCAACCTGGACTTCACCGACTTGATGAACTCGGGCGACCCGGGTTCCTTCGACGTGAGCCGCAGCTGGCGCACCCGCCCCCAGCACGAGCGACTGCGGGTGCCGATCGGCGTCGGCGCCAACGGCGAGCAGGTCTACCTGGACATCAAGGAGGCCGCGCTGGAGGGCATGGGCCCGCACGGCCTGTGCGTCGGCGCGACCGGTTCCGGCAAGTCGGAGCTGCTGCGCACGCTGGTGCTGGCGCTGGCGATGACCCACTCCTCGGAGACGCTGAACTTCGTGCTCGCGGACTTCAAGGGTGGCGCCACCTTCTCCGGCATGGCGGACATGCCGCACACCTCCGCGGTGATCACCAACCTGGAGGGCGAGCTCACCCTGGTCGACCGCATGCGCGACGCGATCGAGGGCGAGCTGCAGCGCCGCCAGGAGCTGCTGCACCGCTCCGGCAACTACGCCAACATCCACGAGTACGAGCGGGCCCGGGCAGCCGGCGCGGCGCTGGACCCGCTGCCCTCACTGGTGCTGATCATCGACGAGTTCTCCGAACTCCTCACCGCCAAGCCGGACTTCATCGAGATGTTCATCCAGATCGGCCGCATCGGCCGATCGCTGGGTGTGCACCTGCTGCTGGCCTCGCAGCGCCTGGAGGAGGGCAAGCTGCGCGGCCTGGACACCTACCTCTCGTACCGGATCGGTCTGCGGACCTTCTCGGCGGCCGAGTCCCGGGCGGCGATCGGCGTGCCGGACGCGTACCACCTGCCGCCGGTGCCGGGTGTCGGCTACCTGAAGTTCGGCGAGGACGTGATGGACCGGTTCAAGGCCGCGTACGTCTCGGGGCCGTACCGGGCGCCGGGGCAGCAGCGGTCGACCGGCGGACGGCGGGTGAACGCCCACCCGGTGGAGTTCACCGCGGCCTACGTGGACCTGCCGGACCCGGTGGAGGAGGAGGCGCCGCAGGCGCCGGAGCAGGACGACGCGCTGGTGGACACCGTGCTCGACGTGTTCGTCCAGCGGATGGCCGGCCAGGGCCCGGCCGCCCACCAGGTGTGGCTGCCGCCGCTGGACGAGGCGCCGAGCATCGACCACCTGCTGCCGCCGCTGCAGGTCGTCCCGGAGCGCGGGCTGACCGCGCCGGGCTACCCGGGCGGCCGGCTGCGGACGCCGATCGGCGTCGTGGACAAGCCGCGCGAGCAGAAGACCGACATCCTGGAGGTCGACTACGCGGGGGCGGCCGGCCACGGTCTGATCGTGGGCGGCCCGCGCTCGGGCAAGTCGACCGTGGCGCGCACCGCGGTCGCCTCCTTCGGCGTCACCCACACCCCGCGCGAGGTGCAGTTCTACCTGCTGGACTTCGGCGCGGGCAGCTTCCAGTCGCTGACCGGGCTGCCGCACGTCGGCGGGGTGGCCGGGCGTCTGGACGTGGACAAGGTGCGTCGGATGGTCTCCGAGGTGCACGGGGTGATGAACCGGCGCGAGGAGCTGTTCCGGACGGCCGGGATCGACACGATCGGGACGTACCGGGCCCGCCGGGCGGCCGGACAGCTGCCCGACGAGGCCTTCGGCGACGTGTTCCTGGTGATCGACGGCTGGAACACCTTCAAGCAGGAGTTCGAGGCGCTGGAGCCGGTCATCGGCGACATCGCCCAGCGCGGCCTCGGCTACGGCGTCCACCTGGTCATCACCGCGACCCGCTACGCGGAGGTCCGCCCGGCGCTGAAGGACCTGCTGCAGAACCGCATCGAGCTGAAGCTCGGTGACGCGATGGAGTCCGAGGTGGACCGCCGGGTGGCGCAGAACGTCCCGCCGCTGGCGGGTCGCGGCGTCACCGCGGAGCGGCTGCACTTCCTGTCCGGCCTGCCGCGCCTGGATGGCTCCTCCTCGGTGGAGGACCTGCAGGACGGCGTGGCCGGGCTGGTCAGCGCGATCGACGGCGCCTGGACCGGCCCGCGCGCCCCGCAGGTGCGCATGCTGCCGGCCATGCTGGACGGCGACTCGCTGCCGAAGGGCTTCGAGCACCCCGAGCGTGGTGTCTCCTTCGGCGTGGACGAGGCCGAGCTGGCGCCGGTGTTCGTCAACTTCGAGACCGACCCGCTGTTCATCGTTTTCGGCGACACCGAGTCGGGGAAGTCGGCGCTGCTGCGCATGCTGGTCAAGCAGATCACCGAGCGCTACACGCCGGAGCAGGCGGGCATCGTGGTCGGCGACTACCGGCGCGCGCTGCTGGGCACCGTGCCGCCGGAGTACCTGGTGGAGTACGCGGCGGCGCAGCCCGCCATGTCGGCCGTCGTGGACATGCTGCGCGGGGCCTGCGCCCGCCGCCTGCCCGGCCCGGACGTGACCGCCGAGCAGCTGCGCAACCGCAGCTGGTACAGCGGCAAGGACATGTTCGTCGTCGTCGACGACTACGAGCTGGTCGCGACCAGCTCGGGCAACCCGCTGGCACCGCTGGCCGAGTTCCTGCCGTTCGCCCGGGACATCGGCCTGCGGGTGATCGTGGCCCGCAGCGCGGGCGGCGCCGGGCGCTCGCTGTACGAGCCGGTGCTGCAGCGGATGCGCGAGCTGGGCGGGCAGGGCGTGATCCTCTCCGGCAACCGGGACGAGGGCGCGCTGCTGGGCACGGTCAAGCCGCAGGCGCTGCCGCCGGGCCGGGGCGTCTACGTGTCACGCCGCGCCACCAACGGGCAGATGGTCCAGACGGGCTGGCTGCCGGTGGTGTGACCGCACCGCCGCTACGGACCGTGATCGAAGGGGTCGGACTCCCGGGAGTCCGACCCCTTCGCCGTCCCAGGTGCTGAAACGTTACCTAGTTCTTTCCGGACCGGGGCTGCGGTTCCCGTACCCGGCCCGGGAGTTGCCCCGCCCTTCGAAGGTGCCTGGGCGTCATGCCATCCGACTGGATCGCTACCTTCGAATGGCTGCCTGCAATGCGAAATTCACCTTCGATTCATCCTCTATGCGGCCGAGGTAACAAGTCGGACAAACCGCGCGACGACCCTACGTGATCATCAGATCGCATGTTTATGCGCTTCACCGCAACGGATTCCGAAGCAGTTCCGGCGTTGACGCGATCAATACGCCCAAGGTTCCATTGCGGCCCGGGAGCGACCGGAACAGACCCGAGCAACCAGCCAGCGGAGGCGATACCGCTCCCATTCCAAGGACCGCTAAGAGTCGATCGGAAGCCACATGACCGACACGCTTCGCCCGCCACAGACCGTAGCCGCCACGGCGGCCGAGGCAGCCGCCCCCCAGCAGCTCAAGCGCTCGATCGGCGTCGTGGGCGGCACACTGCTCACGCTGTCCTGCGTCACCCCGGCCTCGACGCTCTTCGTGATCGTGCCGCAGCTGTTCTCCAGCATCGGCAGCGCCACCGCCATGGCCATCGCCATCGGCTCGGTGCTCTGCATCGCGGTCGCGTTCTGCTACTCCGAGCTGGGCACCCTGATCCCCAGCGCCGGCGGCGAGTACGCGATGGTCGGTACCCTGGCCGGACGGCTCGCGGGCTGGCTGGTCTTCATCCAGTCGCTCATCGTGGTGATGATCGTCCCGTCGGTCATCGCCCTCGGCACCGCCGACTACCTGGCGCCCGTCCTCCACGTCGACAAGCCGATCGCCGGCGCCGCGGTCATGCTGGCCGCCACCCTGGCCGGCCTGCTCGACCTGCGGGCCAACGCCTGGATCACCGGCATCTTCCTCGTCCTGGAGGTCGTCGCCGCCGGCGTCGTCTCAGTGCTCGGCTTCGCCCACAGCAACCCCGACCACCCCAGCCTGCTGCACGGCGTGGTCGCCGGGGACGGCGGCGCCGTCAGCCCGGTCCGCATCGGCGCCATCATCGGCGCGCTCGGTATCGCCCTCTTCGTCACCCAGGGCTTCTCCACCGCCGTCTACCTGTCCGAGGAGCTGGAGAACCCGCGCCGCACCGTCTCGCGCACCGTGCTGTGGACGCTCGGCCTCTCCAGCGCCATCATCCTGATCCCGGTCGTCGCCATCACCGTGGGCGCCCCCGACCTGCAGACCCTGGCCTCCGGCGACATCTCCGGCATGGTCACCGCCTGGAGCAACTCCGCGGTCGGCACCTTCATCAGCCTGTGCATCGCGCTGGCCATCATCAACGCCGGCATCGTGATGGTCATCCAGAACTCCCGGGTGCTGTTCGCCTCCGCCCGTGACAAGGCCTGGCCCGAGCCGGTCAACAAGGCCTTCGGCACCCTCGGCCGCTTCGGCTCCCCGTGGATCGCCACCCTGGCGGTCGGCCTGCCCGGCGCCGCGCTCTGCTTCGTCAAGGGCGAGCTGCTCAGCAACATCACCGGTGTCGCCGTCACCGCGATGTACCTGCTGGTCGCGATCGCCTCGCTGCTCTCCCGGCGCGGCCACCACAAGCACGCCTCCGCCTGGCGGATGCCGCTGTGGCCGGCCGTCCCGGCACTGCTGGTTCTCGTGCTGGTCTACATCATGATCCAGCTGGACGCCGAGCCCCTGCTGTGGACCGGCGGCATCACCGCCGCCGCCACCCTCTACTGGCTGTTCTACCTGCGCCCGCGGCAGGCCACCCACTGGGTGATCAGCCTCCCCGAGGACCAGCAGGGCTGACCCCCGCTCCCCCACATCCCTCCCCCACACGGCGGTGCCCCGGGCTCTCCTCCAAGCCCGGGGCACCGCCGTGTCCGTACCGCTACCGCTACTTCTTCAGCTTCCAGACCGGGGCGGCCGCGATCGCCTGCATCTGATCGTTGGTCAGCACCGGGGCCGTGCGGGTCGCCGGGGTCTTCTGGGTGCCGCTGTTGAACGAGCTGATCACCACCCGCAGACCGTCCGGGTGCAGGGTGTCGACGGTCCACATGCCCGGGTTGCCGCCCTCCTTGCGGATCACGAGCTTGGTGCCGTCCGGCAGCGTCTGGGCGTTGCCGAACAGCTGCCCCTTGACGTCCTCGCTGTGGCTCCAGTCCTGCACGTTGAGCTGCACCAGGGACTTGCCCTTGCCGTCGTCGAGCACGAAGTTGGCGTAGCCGAAGCCGTCGCCGTCGGTCTCGGTCTCGGTCAGCCCGGCCGGCAGCAGCTTGGCGACGTTCTGCAGGATCTCGGTCGCGCTGTACTCCTTGCCGGTGTCGCGGGCCTTGACCGGCTTCGGCTCCGGGATCGCGGCGATGATCCGGTCCCAGGACTTGTCGGTGACGACCGCCTTGAGCTGCTCCGGCGACAGCGGCGGAGTCGGGCGGCTGTCCGGACTGCCCTTCTCGGCCGGGGAGTTCCACTCGGACAGCTCGATCTGGCGGCCGTCCGCACCGATCAGCTTGGCGTTCCACCACTTGGTGGAGACGTGCTTGTCGGGATACTCGTAGCCCTGGAAGATCGTCAGCGAGCCGCCGTCCGGCAGGGGGGTGCTGGTGCAGGCGTCGTACTGGACCAGCTTCTTGTCCGGGCAACCGTTCTGCGTGAGGTTGGGGTCGTTCTTCCCCAGGCGGCCGAGCGAGATGCCCATCGCGGCCTGGCCCTGGCCGTCGTCGAAGAGCAGTGTGGCGCCGGCCGCGATGCCGCCGCCGTACGGCTTGCCGGGCGTGGGCTCGGTGCCGGTGCCCTTGCCGTCGGCGGTCTGGCCCTTGGGCAGCAGGGCCTGGAAGGTGGCCAGCACCTCGTCGCCGGAGGCCGAGGCCGTCGCCGGGGAGGCGGTGGCGGAGGCCGAGGCCGCGGCCGAGCCCGCGGAGGCCGGGGTCACCGCGGCGCTGGAGCTCGCGGCCGCGGAGCTCGCGGCGGCCACCGTGCCCGCGCCGGAGGAGGAGGTGGCACCGGTCAGGTACACCGCACCGGTGCCGACCAGGGCGAGCGCGGCGGCGCCGCCCACCACTGCGACGGTCGAACGGCGGCGCCAGCGGCGGCGGCCGCGCTGGTACCCGCCCGCGACCAGGTCGGCCTGATCGACCTGCTCCGGGCGGAAGCCTTCACCGGTACGGGTGATGGCGTAAAGAAGGTCGTCCTCGAACTTGTCTGGTTCGGACATGGTTGATCACCGTCTCCTTGCGTCACGAATGTGGTCGGCGGACCGTGCGAAAACGTTCAGTGGGCGGCGAGTTCGGCCAGCGAGTCGCCGAGCAGGGAGCGCAGCCGGGCCAGCGCCCGGGTGGTCCGGGTGCGGACCGCACCGGAGGAGACCCGCAGCACCTCGGCGGTCTCCTCGACGCTGCGGTCCTCCCAGTAGCGCAGCACCAGCACGGCGCGGTCCTTGGCCGGCATCTGCCCGAGCGCGTCGAGCAGGGTCAGCCGCAGACTGCTGTCCGCGTCGCGCCCCTCCGGCTCCGGCAGCGCCTCCGTCGGGCGCTCGCCGCTGGACCGGCGGCGCTGCTGGGCGATGAAGGTGCGCACCATGACGGTGTGGGTGTAGGCCGCGGGGTTGTCGATCCGGCTCCGGCCGCCGGTGAAGGCGCTGCGCCGCCAGAGCACGTACATCCGGCTGAGCGCCTCCTGAACGAGGTCCTCGGCGTAGTGGGTGTCCCCGCTGGTGAGCAGACAGGCCGAGCGGTACAGGTGTCCGGTGCGGCTGGAAACGAGTTCCAGGAACTCGGCGTCCTTGGCCTCCCGGCCGCCCCTGATCCACCCCATGCCCGCCGCTCCCCCTCGTCCGCGCTCCCTGACACTTCTTCGATGCGGTGAGCGGCCGACGGTGTTACAGACGTTTCACAGGATTTTTCCGAGCAGTCGCGAGGCGCGGATTCAGTCGGCGGACTTGCGGCGCTGGTCACGCAGCACGACACCGCCACCGATCAGCAGCGCGACCAGCAGCGCCCCGACGGCGACCACGTACGTCGCGGTGCGGCCGTCCCGGTCGGCCTGGGTCTCGCCGAGGCCGACCGGCCGCGGCACGATCGGGGCGGCGGCCAGCTGCACCGGGGCGTCCGGGACGGGGGCGGACGGCGCGACGTCGGGCGCCTTGGTGACGGCCTTGACCGGGTCCACCACGCCCCAGCCGGTGAACCGGTTCGGGTCGCGCTCGGTGCGTTGGGCGGTCTGCTCGATCCAGGCCCGCACCTGGGCCGGCTTCCAGTCCGGGTGGGCGCCGACCAGCAGCGCGGCCAGCCCGGAGACGTACGGGGCGGCGAAGCTGGTGCCGTTGTCCACGCACTGGCCGCCCCCGGGCACGGTGGACAGCATCTCGACACCGGGCGCGGCCACCTTCACGAAGGAGCCGTACTGGGAGAACGGCGCGCGCTCGTTGTTGCGGTCGGAGGCGCCCACGGCCAGCACGGTCGGGAAGGCCCCCGGGTAGGTGTCGCCCTCCTTGCCGTCGTTGCCGGTGGAGGCGACCACCACGATGCCGGCCGTCTCGGCGGACTGGATCGCGACCTTCAGCTCCTGGTAGCCGCCGAAGTGGGCGTCGCCCGCGCCGCGCACGTCCTGGGAGATGTTGATGACCCGGATCGGGGGTTTGTCCTTGTTCTTCGGGTCCTCGTCGTACTTGACGGCCTCCGTGATGGCCGCGACGAGGCTGGAGACGTCGCCGTTGCCCTCGCTGTCGTTCTGCCGGACCGAGTAGATCTGGGCGTCCGGGGCCAGCCCGACGAAGCCGGTCTTGTCACTCTTACGGGCGGCGATGATGCCCGCCACCTTGGTGCCGTGGCCGACCGGGTCGTTCTTGGAGGTGCCCTCGACCGGCTGCTTGGTCTCCTTGTTGACCAGCAGGTTGGAGCCCTGCAGCACCTTTCCGGCCAGTTGCGGGTTCTGCTCGTCCACCCCGGTGTCGATGACCGCGACCACCACGCCCGCGCCGGTGGTCTTCCCGCCCTGCCAGAGCTCGTCCAGCAGTATCCGCTGCAGCGACCACGGCACGGTCGGCACGTCGGGGGCGGGCTTGGGGCAGTCACCGGCGGCGGCCAGTCCGGGCCCGCCGTCCGCGTACGCCGGGGCGGTGAGCGGGCCGCCCAGCACCACGAGCACGGCCAGCGCCGCGGCCGTCCTACGGAACCCGCGTCCGGACACCCTGCCACCCCTCATGTTCTCCACCCGTGCCACGCGCCGAAGGGCGGGTGCCCGGAACCCGGGTACCCGCCCCTGTCGTTCCCCTCCGGGAACCCTCGGTCAGCCGCCGTTCCAGAGATTGGCGTTCTTGGTCTCGGTCTGGTTGTAGTGGACCGCGGCGGACTCCAGCGAGCTGGCGATCTTCGCACAGGTCTGCTGCAGCTCGGAGGCGGCCAGGTCCCACTTGGCCTGCTGGGCGTTGTAGCCCTGCTGGGCCTGGCCCTGCCAGCTCTGCGCGATGGCGGTGACCTCCCTGCGCAGATCGGTCAGCATCGTGTCGATGCGCTTGGCCGAGTTCTGGACCTCCTGGGACGCGTTGTGGAGGGTCTGGAAATTGACGAGGATCTGGTCGGTCACAATGTCTCCCTTGACGAGGATGCGGAGCACCCCGCGCTCAGCCGCGGGCGCCCCGTCGAGCGGAAGGTCGGAACAGCGCAGTGATCAGCGGTTCGGCGATCAGCCCTGCTGGCCGAACAGCGCCTTCTGCTCCTCTTCGGCGCTCGCATAGTGCTTGGTGGTCAGCTCGATCGCGTGCTGGATCTTGGTCAGCGATTCCTTCAGCGCCTTGACGTCGTCGTTGACCCGGTTCTGCAGGGTCGTGTAGGCGTTCGCCGCCTGGCCCTTCCAGCCGCCGGTGATGTTGTCGACCGTGCTCTGGAGCTTCGCGCGCTCCTGCTCGATGCTCCCGACCGCCGCCTCGATCTTCTTGGCGAAAGCCGTCATCTCCTGCGCAGTCATCGTGAACTGACCGTCAGCCATGCTCCACCGTCCCCCATGAGACAAACATTGTGTGTGCGGAGGGCCTCACGGTCCCCCGCTGCATCACCCGTGTGATGTCCAGCAGCACTGTAGTCGGCACACGCAACTCACCCAACATCGAGCGCTGAGTAGTTACCAGACCATGACACTGGTGCCAATTCCGTTGCCCGGCTTGATCGGTCAGGCGTTCTGCGGCTGCGCGGCGCTCTTCGCGGTCAGCGGCGGACCCGCCGGAACCAGGTTCGACCACTGCTGCGGCACCGGCAGCGGCTGGAGGCTCGGGTAGCCCAACCGCGCCTGGTTGCCGCCGGGTTGGTCGTCCGGGTTCTGGGTCGGCTGCCCGTCCGGGTTCGGGGTGCCCGGCTGCGCGCTCGGCTTCGGCGAACCGCTCTGACCGGCGCTGGGCGAGGCGGTGGGGCGACCGCCGTCACCGTTGGACGGAACGGCGTAGCGCAGGCCGGTCTCGGTGATCAGGAAGTCGGTGCCGGAGCCGCCCGTCCCGTTGTCCATCGCGCGGTAGAACAGGCCATGACCCGGCGTCACGTACGCCGCGCCCGCGCCGTTGTTGTACGGCGCCGGGTACGCCGTACCGGCCCAGACGCTGCGCTTGGGCGTACGCCCGTCCTCGGCCAGGCCATCGAAGGTGCTGCAGACGACCAGGCGGGCGTCCTGGCGGTCCTGCCAGTTGTTCACCGGCGCACCGGACTTCAGCGGCCAGTCGTCGACGGTACCCGGCAGCCGGGTGTCGGTGTTGAGCTTGGACTGCTCGTCCGGGGTCATGTCGTCGCTGCGCGGCTTCTTGTCCTGGTCGTACTTGTAGAGCATCTGGTTGGCCGGGTTCTGCCGGATCAACTCCTCCTGGAACGGGGTGATCAGGTAGAGCCTGTCCTTGCCGACCACGTAGTGGCGGTCCTGGTAGTGCACCAGCCGGCCGATCCGGCGGTCCGCCTGGTTCCCCAGCTCCACCTGGGAGTTGGGGCCCTGGGAGTCGGCCGTCCCCTTGACCTCCGGGAAGGTGATCGGGGTGGCGGCCACCAGGGTGTCCAGCCACTCCCGCTTGACCCGCTGCGGCACCGCGTTGGGCCCGAAGACCGCGGTGATCAGCGCCTTGCGCTCCTTGTCGTCCGACTGCGGCAAGCCGATCTCGTGCTTGCGACCCTGCGCGTCGACCAGGAACACCTTCGCGCCGCCCGCGGCCGGCTGCCCCGCCACCGGAGCGGCGGAGACCTGCTGGTCGTCCGCCTGCTGCACCAGCATCAGCTGGTCCTGACCGAGCACCCGGTCCTTCGCCGACAGGGCCGCCGCGTCCTGGCCCGCCGCCACGAACAGCGCCTGGTTGACGGTCTCCTGCTTGTCGTCCGATCCCGGGCGGTCGCAGACCGCCCACTTCATCGGCTGGCTCGCGTTGTCCTTGCTCGGCAACTTGTCCGGGGCGTACGGGATGCCGATCGTCGGACCGTGGTTGGGGTAGCGGTCGAGCACCCCGTCGTCCACCACCACGACTTTGGCCTCGGCGGGCAGCACCAGCCGCGCCGAGGACATGTTCAGCACCTGGTGCAGCCGCTTGGTCTTTCCGTCCGGGTCGGTCAGCACCACGTACCGGGTGGTCGACTGCTTGCCCTGGATGATGTTCTTGCCGCTGTCCCACTGCAGCGGGGCGGCCGGCTTGAACACCCCCCAGAGCCCGAAGCCGGCCACGGCCAACGTCCCGACCAGCACACTCGGCAACACCGCCTTCACCGGTCGCGGCGCGTCCTCGTCACTGCCGCCGCCGGCGGGCAGCAGGAACGCCCCCACCGTGCGCTTGCGGGCGAAGGTGTACGCGTTCAGCTCGTCCCGGCGCGATGCCATCCTCGTCGTCCCCCTTGTCAGACGTGTGCCAGGCGTGGTCGGTCCCCGTCGGCCCGACCTGCCCCGTGGTCCGCACCCGCCGGGCGGGATCCGACTCGAACCCTCTACGATGCGGCAGCAGACGGTGAGTACGGTACGGGTACGGTCCGCGAACCAGCCAGCCGGGCCGCGACAACGGATCAGAGAGGGCCACCGGGGGATGCCAAGCCAGACCGCTCCAGGACGCCGCGGCACCGCAGGCGGCGGGAGGTCACGCCGGTCCGGACGGGCCCGCGGCGGCCCTTCCGCCCCGGCCGCCGCCGTCCACCCGCCGACGGCCACCACGGCCGGCGGCCCCGTCCAGGTGCGCGTCAACCCCCGCCCCGGGCTGCTCGGTGGGCGCCTGAAACTCCAACAGCTCGTGCTGGTCGAGGTCGCGGCCGCCCTGGTCGCGGTGGGCTGGACGATCAGCCGCCCGGTCGCGGCCGGCTTCGGCGCGGTCTCGCTGGTCCTGCTGGTGCTGGCGGTCGTCCCGCTGCGCGGGCGCACCATCCCGGAGCTGCTCCGGGTCCGCTCCGCCCTCAAGTCCCGCCGCAAGCAGGCGAAGTCGTTGCTGCCGCCGCCCGGCACCGACCCGGCCCTGGCGCCCGCGCTGGAGCTCGAACCGGGGCTGCGCACCTGCACCCACGCCACCGAGGCCGAGTTCGGCGGCCGCCCGATCCGCCGGGAGACCGGCATGGTGGGCGACGGCACCTTCCTCAGCTCGGTGCTGCTCGTCCAGGCCAAGGACCAGCCGCTGCGCCCGGTGCGCACCGCGCTGCCGCTGCCGCTGGACGTGATCTGCTCGGCGCTCACCGTGGACGACATCACCCTGGAGTCGGTGCAGCTGGTCCAGCACACCCAGCCCGCCCCGGCCCCGCACCTGCCCGAACAGTCGCTGGCCGCCCGCGCCTACCGCGAACTGCCCGACGGCACCTCCACCCCCGGTCTGCGGCTGACCTGGATCGCCCTCAAGCTCGACCCGGAGCGCGCGGCCACCGCCGTCCGGGCCCGCGGCGGCGGCGAGGAGGGCGCCCGCAAGGCACTGCAGCGGGTCACCGACCAGCTGGCCGGGCGGCTCAACAGCGCCGGGTTCAACGCGACCGTGCTGGACGAGCGCGAGCTGATCGCCGCCCTGGCCATCGCCACCTGCGCCAACCCGATCGCGGTGGCCGGGCGTCAGGGCACCGGCAGCGGCGGCGGCACCACCCGCCGCACCCAGGAGGGCAACCGCTTCTGGCGGATCGACGACCGCTGGCACAGCACCTACTGGATCTCCCGCTGGCCGCAGCTGAGCCGCCCCGACGGCGCCCCCGGCCGGATCGGCGCCCCGGACCTGGTCAACCTGATCACCGGATCCCCGGCCCTGGCCAGCACCTTCAGCCTGACCGCCGCGCACGGCACCGGCGACTCGGTGACCGTCAGCGGACACCTGCGGGTGACCGGGCGCAGCGAGAGCGAGGTCGGCCAGGTCGGCCGCCAGGTGGAAACGCGGGCGCAGAGCGCCGGACTCGGCCTGGTCCGACTCGACCTGGAGCAGGCCCCCGGCATGCTCGCCACCCTGCCGCTGGGAGGAGCGTCCTGATGGCATACCAGACCTACCCCGCCCCCGGCCCGACGCCCGGCGCCGAGCAGCGACGGGTCCGGCCGCGGATCCTGCCCGGCTTCGGACTGCGCGGCCCGCGCCGGGAGAAGCACGTGCTGGAGGCCGCCGACCTCTCGGCGCTGGCCTTCCCGGTCGGCGACGACGGCGTGGTCATCGGGGTCGACCCGCAGGGACTGCCCGCGGTACTCGGCCTGTTCCGCCCCACCGCGTACGACCTGGTGCTGGTCGGCGGCATGTGGACGGCGCAGATCATCGCGCTGCGCGCGGCCGCGATCGGCGCCCGGGTCGCCGTGGAGACCGCCCGCGGGCAGCTCTGGGGCCCGATGGCGCAGGCCGCCGGCGGCGGACAGCCGTGTGTGACGATCCACCAGGTCGGCCGGCTCGGCCCGCAGGGCGCCTCGGTGGCCTCGCCGGTGCTGGTGGTGCGCGACCTCGGCGCCCGCCCGCCGCGCAGTCGGCTCTCCGCCGCGCCCTGGCAGACCACCCTGACCCTGCTGCCCTACCTGGGCCCGAACGCCTCCCGGGTGCTCAACGCGGCCGACCTGGTCGGTGTGCAGCGGATCTCCCCGCAGGAGGCGGAGCTGACCGGCCGTGTGCTGTCCCTCCCACCGGAGGACGTGGCCGCGCTACCGACCCTCGGCGACGACCTCACCCTGTGGGCCACCCGGATGCGGCGTCAGTACGTCCGGGCCGTGGCCGGACAGGCCGAACAGCAGGTGCTCGGCGGCCCGCGCCGGATGGACTGAGCCGGCCGTCCCGGGCCGGTCGATCCCGGTCCGGGACGAAGCCGCCTTCAACGGGGGTAGCCGTACGGCCTAGTCTTTGTTACGGCAACGGCACCGCTGAACAAGCGGCGGCGAACACGAGGGAGCCCTAGTGAGCAGCGATCGGGACGGCGTCTACGTCGGCGACAACGCGGCGGAGGACGACGACGACTGGTCCGACGCCCCCGACTACACTCCCCCGTCCTGGTACGTGCAGTCGGACGCCCCGGCGGCTCCGGGCGATGCCCCGGTCGGCACTCCCGCCGCCGCACCGGCTGTCGCGCCCGCCCAGGGGGCCGACGCGGCCGCCCAGGCGCCCGCGACCGCACCGGTGCCGCCGGCGCCGTCCGTCCAGGCCGGGGCGCAGCACGTCCCGTTCCCGCTGCCGACCCCGGCCGCGACGCCCGAGCAGCAGGCGCCCGCCGCGGCCTGGCCGACGGCGGAGGCGCTGGCCCAGCCGGTGCCCGCGCAGCCGTACCCGGCCCCGACGCCTGCGGCGGGCCCGCAGCCGGGACCGCCCGCCCCGCCGCAGAACTTCGCGCAGCCGCCGGCCCAGCCGGTGCCCGCGCAGCCTCAGCCGCAGCCGCAGCCGCAGCCCCCGGCGGTCCCGCAGAACCCCCAGGTGCCTCAGGCTCCGCAGGACCCGCAGGACCCGCAGGTCACCTGGGATCCGCAGGCCGCCTGGGCCGCCCAGCCGCCCGCCGCCGCACAGCCGCAGCCGCAGCCGGTCCAGCCGCAGCCCGCGCAGCCGGGACCGCCCGCCCCGCCGCAGCCGGTCCAACCGCAGCCCGCGCAGCCGGTCCAGCCCCAGGCCGGCCCGGTGGACCCGCGCCAGAGCGGCTGGCCGCAGCCCGGTGCCTACCCCCAGCCGGCCGCCTTCCAGCCGCAGCCCGGCCAGCCCCCTCAGCCGGCTCAGCCGGCTCAGCCCGGCCAGCCGCAGCAGCCCGGCCCCGGGCAGCCCTGGCCGCCGCAGGGCGCCGCCGCGCAGCAGCCCGCCGCGTTCCAGCAGGCGGCCGCCCCGCAGCAGACCGCCCACGGCGCGCCGCTCGGCTACACCGCCGCCGTCGAGCTGTCCTCGGACCGGCTGCTGCGCAGCCAGCCCAAGCAGCAGCGCCAGCAGCCGCGGTTCCAGTTCGGCGGCAAGGCCGCGGCGGCCGAGAAGGCCCGCAAGCTGGAGATCATCCGCACCCCGGTGCTGAGCTGCTACCGGATCGCCGTGATCAGCCTCAAGGGCGGCGTCGGCAAGACCACGACCACCACCGCGCTCGGCGCGACCCTGGCCAGCGAGCGCCAGGACAAGGTGATCGCGATCGACGCCAACCCGGACGCCGGCACCCTGGGCCGCCGGGTCAAGCGCCAGACCGGCGCGACCATCCGCGACCTGGTGACGGCCATCCCGCACCTGCGCAGTTACATGGACATCCGTCAGTTCACCTCGCAGGACCTGAACTCGGGCCTGGAGATCCTGGCGAACGACGTCGACCCGGCCGTCTCGACCACGTTCAACGACTCGGACTACCGCCAGGTCATCGACGTGCTGGGCCGCCAGTACCCGATCATCCTGACCGACTCCGGCACTGGCCTGCTGTACAGCGCGATGCGCGGGGTGCTGGACCTCGCCGACCAGCTGATCATCGTCTCCACCCCCAGCGTGGACGGCGCCTCCAGCGCCTCGACCACGCTGGACTGGCTCTCCGCGCACGGCTACGCGGACCTGGTGCAGCGCAGCATCACGGTGGTCTCCGGGGTGCGCGAGACCAGCAAGATGATCAAGATCGAGGACATCGTCGCGCACTTCCAGACCCGCTGCCGCGGCGTCGTCGTGGTGCCCTTCGACGAGAGCCTGGCGGCCGGGGCCGAGGTCAACCTCGACATGATGCGGCCCAAGGTCCGCGAGGCGTACTTCGAGCTGGCCACCCTGGTCGGCGAGGACATCATCCGGGCCCAGCAGGCGGCCGCCCAGCAGGGCGGCTGGCAGCAGCAGGCCCAGCAGCAGCCCTACCAGGGCCAGGCTGCGGCCCCGCAGCCCGCCCCCGGTGCGCCGTGGGCGCCGCAGCAGGGCACGCCACGGCCGGGCTACGACTACGACTGCTATCAGGTCGGCCAGGGCCAGCCCCCGGTGCCCGCGCCGGACGGCTACCAGCCCCCGCCGCCGCCCGGCTACGGCTATCCGCCCGCCCAGGGCCAGCCGCCGGCTCCCGCGCCGCCGGCCACGCCGGACGGCTACCAGCCCCCGCCACCGCCCGGCTACGGCTACCCGCCCGCCCAGGGCCAGCCGCCGGCTCCCGCGCCGCCGGCCACGCCGGACGGCTACCAGCCCCCGCCACCGCCCGGCTACGGCTACCCGCCGCAGGCACCGCGACAGTGACGCACGGGAAGCGCCCGCCCCATCAGGCGGGCCCTTCCGGCATCCCCAGGGCTCAGGCGCCCCGTCGCTGCGCTCGCTCAGACGCCGTCGGTCAACTCGCGGGCGCGCTTGACGTCGTCGGCCATCCGGTCCAGCAGCGCCTCGATGGAGTCGAACTTCTCCATCCCGCGCAGGTAGGCCAGGAAGTCCACGGCCACGTGCAGCCCGTACAGGTCCAGGCCGACCCGGTCGATGGCGTACGCCTCGACGGTGCGGGCGGTGCCGTCGAAGGTCGGGTTGGTGCCGACCGAGATCGCCGCCGGCATCCGCTCGCCCTCGGCGGTCAGCCAGCCCGCGTACACCCCGTCGGCCGGGATCGCGCTGTGCGGCACGGTCTCCACGTTGGCGGTCGGGTAGCCCAGCTCGCGGCCGCGCTGTGCGCCGCGCACCACCTCGCCCTCGACCCGGTGCGGGCGGCCCAGCACCTCGTTCGCCCCGGCCATGTCGCCGGTCTCGACCAGCCGGCGGGTCAGACTGGAGGAGAACGGCTCGCCGTCCCCGGCGGTGCCGCATACCTGCAGGTCCACCACCTCGACCTCGAAGTCGTCCGCCCGGCCCAGCTCGGTGAGCAGCGCGACGTCCCCGGCGGCCCGGTGCCCGAAGCGGAAGTTGGGGCCCTCGATGACGACCCGGGCGTGCAGCGCGTCGACCAGCACCTGCTGGACGAAGGTCTCCGGGGCCTCCTGGGAGAACTCGGTGGTGAACGGCAGCACCAGCACCGCGTCCACGCCGAGTTCGGCGATCAGCTCGGCCCGGCGCGGGTGCGGCGCGAGCAGCGGCGGGTGGCTGCCCGGGCGGATCACCTCGCGCGGGTGCGGGTCGAAGGTCACCACGACCGCGGGGATGCCGAGTTCGCGGGCCCGCTCGACCGCCCGCCCGATGATCAGCTGATGTCCACGGTGCACCCCGTCGAACGAGCCGATGGTGACGACGCTGCGTCCCCAGTCACCGGGGATCTCCTCCAGGCCACGCCAGCGCTGCACCCGACCGCTCCTTGTTCCGTACGGTACGTACCCTCGGTACGCTCAAACGCTCAAAACCCGAACCCCTATAGCGTGCCATGCGCCTGCCCCGGCTCAGGCACCGGAATGGGGGTTGAGCGCACCGGCGCGCACAGAGCCCGCGCGGGTGCGGTCCGCTCGGCCTCGGCGGCGGCGTGCTGCGGGTCGCGCCCGGCCGTCACCAGGGCCCGCATCCGGGCCAGTCGGGGGCCGTCCGGGGCGGTCGGCGCGGCGTCCCGCGGCCACTGGGCGAGCAACCGGGCGAAGGCCGCCGAGCGCCCGGCGCAGCGCACCAGCAGTTCGTCCGCGTCCGCCAGCCCGGGGGTCACCCGGGCCAGCACCGCCCGGGCCCGGGCGGGCTTCTCGGCCGCGCAGTGCGCGGCCAGGTGCTCGACGGCGGCGAGCAGCACCGCCGGGTCGGTCTCGGCGGCGAGCAGGGTGTCCAGCAGTTCGCAGCGCAGCGCGTCCGCCGCCGGGTCGACCACCGGGACGGACAGCACCTCGGCGAAGGGCCGGCGGACCACCGCCGTACGGGCGGCCAGCGCGGCGCCCAGCAGTACCCGCAGCCCCAGCCGGGCGGCCGGACCGTCGATCGCGGCCCGCGCGAGTTTGCGGCCCAGGTAGTCGACGGCGACCGGCCCGGCCAGCGCCGGGTGCCCGCGCAGCAGCCGGGCGGCCAGTTCGGCGCCGCGCCGGGCGGCCACCGGGGTACGGGCGTCGGCGAGCACCCGCAGGGTCTCGGCGGGGGCCGCGCCGGGGGCCGCCAGCCGGTCGGCGAGCGCGGCCAGTACGGGCTCCGGGTCGCTCTCCAGGGCCGGGGCCAGCGCCCGCGGGGTGAGGAAGGCGTCCCCGCCGGCCCGGTGCAGGGCGAGCGCGGCGTCCAGGTGCTCGGCCCTGGTCGACGGGTCCCCGACCAGCAGGGCCAGGGCGGCGCCGTGCAGGCCCGGTTCGTCCTCGCGGGCGAGCAGGGTCAGCGCGGTGAACCGCAGCAGGTCGGCCCCGGCACCGGCCGCGTACGGGGCGGTCCGCAGCGCGTGCACCGCGGCCGCGACGTGCCGCTCGGGCCGCCGGTCGTGGCCCCAGCGGTCCACCGCGCGGCACAGCGCGGACGGCTCCTCGGCGGCGAGCACGGTGAGCAGCGCGTCCGCCCTCGGGTGCGCGGCGTCGGCCAGCGCGTCGGCCAACTCGTCCAGGGCGAGCCGCCGGTGGGCGTACAGCAGGTCGTGGGCGAGGTCGGCGGCGGTCCGTCCGGGGCGGCCCGGCAGACCGTCGGGGTCGTCGAACCAGGCGCAGAGCAGCGGGAAGACCGCGACCGGGTCGGCGCGCAGCCGCCCGGCCACCGCGCGGAGGAAGCGCTGCTGCGGGCCATCGGCGGCCACCAGGCGGCGCAGCAGGGCGAGTTCGACCTCGACGGGCAGGCCGAGGCCGGTCCAGAACGCCGGGCCGAAGCGGGCCGCCCCGTCCAGCGCCTCCCAGCCGCCCGCGTCGGCGGCCCGTTCGGCGATCCGGCCGGCCAACTGGTCCAGCAGCGCCCGGTGTTCGGCGGGGTCGGGACTGGCCGCCAGTCCGGCGGTGAGCAACCGGGCCGCCCACCAGGCGGGTTCGCTGCCCGGCGGGCGCAGATCCAGCGCGCGCCAGATCCGGTGCAGCCACGGGTCCAGGGCGGGCGCGCCCCAGGTCTCGGCGATCCGGCGCAGTGCGGCGGCGACCGGGCCGCTCCGGTGCCGGGGGACGGAGTTCACCACGGCGGGCGGGGCCGGGGTGTCCTCGGCCTCGCCGAGCAGCAGCCGCAGCGCCGCGTCCAGGTCCAGGTGCAGGCCCTGCAGCCAGTCGGCGAACTCCCCGTGCGCGAAGCGGAAACCGGGCCCGGCGGGGACGAACAGCCCCTCGGCGAGCACCGCCGTGGCCCAGCCGCCGTCGACCGGGAACAGCTCCTCGAACGCCTCCCGGGCCAGGCCCCCCGGCTCCTCGCCGAGCATCCGCCGGGCCGCCTCGTGCACCCGCCCGGCCACCGCCGCCGCGAGCCGGCGCACCCGCCCCTGACGCGCTCCCTCGGGCCGGGCTGCGCCCCGGCGGTGCGCGCCCGGGCGGCGCGGTCGGCCGTCCTCGGCCAGCCGCTGGGCCACCCGCAGGCAGCGCAGGTCCAGGTAGGCGCCGAACAGCTCGCTGCGGCGCGCCGGTTCGTCGTGCAGGCCCTGGGTCCACAGTTCCCCGGCCAGTCGGACGGCCAGCGGGTGCCGGGCGTCCTCGGCGGCGGGCGGACGGCCCGGCGGCAGCCCGTACCGGCGGCGCACCCGCTCGGCCGCCTCGGCGGGCAGCGGGCCGAGCCGGTGCCCGGCCAGGCTGGGCCCGCCGGGGCCGCCGCCGTCCATCCGGACGGTGGGGGCGCTGGCCAGGTCGCCGTCCGGGCCGGGCTCCGCCAGGTGCCGCGGGCCGTCGGCGCCGTTCCCCCAGGGCTCGGCGGCCAGCCGCTCCCAGAGTTCCTCGCCGCAGGCGGTCAGCAGCCGCGCCCCGCAGCCGGTCAGCCACTGCCCGGCGCCGCGCAGCCAGCGCGGGTCCAGCTCGGCCGGGGCCTCCTCGGGGCCGTCCAGGACCACCAGCAGTGGGCGTCCGGCCGCCGCGCAGAGCGCCGCGACCGGCTCGGGCGCGGGCGCCGGGGTGCCGAGTTCGGCCGCCGCGGCGGCGAGCGCCCGCTCCACGGGTTCGGCCAGCGAGCGGTCCTCGGCGCGCAGGTCGGCGCCGCGCAGCCAGAGGGTGGGCAGCGGCCGGGCGCCGCCGCCGCGACGGGAGGCCAGCGCGGCCAGTTCGGTGGAGCGCCCGCTGCCGGGGGCGCCGACCAGGGCGGTGACGGTCGCCGTCGGCTCGTCCCCGGCCAGGCCGTCCGACCGGTCCACCCGGTCCGCGGCGAGCCCGGCCACCCGGTCCGGCCCGGCCCCGGCGGCGGCCAGCTGGGCGCCGGTCAGCCGCAGCACCCCGGCCAGGTTGAGCGCCGGACCGTACGCGGGCACCGCCGCCGCGTTGCGTGCCAGCAGCCCCGCCAGCGCCTCGGCGACCACCGTCCCGCCCCCGGCGGGGACGGCCGGCAGCGCCCCGCCGTGCTGCGGGCCGCGCAGACAGGGCACGGCCACCGCGACCACGGCGCCGCTGCCGGCGTCCAGCACCGGCGAGCCGGCCGGCACCGCGACCCCGCCGAGCACCGGCACGTCCAGCAGCAGCACCCCGGCCGGCAGCTGCCCGCCGTACCCCGCGCCGCCGACTCCCAGCAGCCCGCAGCACAGCGCGACCGCCGCTTCGTCCTCCCCGGTGAGCGCGGGCACCAGCACCTCGTGCCCGGCCCCCACGGCGGCCACCGGCAGCGGCGGCACCGGCAGTCCGCCGACCCCGTCGGTGCGCAGCAGGGCGAGCCCGTGCTCGGGCAGCGGCAGCACGGCGTCCGGGCCGAGCACCCGGGTCTGCCCGCCGGGGGTGTGCAGGACGACCCGGTCCAGGCCCGCCACGGTCTCGTGCGCGGTCAGTACGTCGCCCTGCGGGTCGGCGACGAACCCTAAGCCGTGCAGCCTGCCGTTGAGGTCCCGGATCCGCAGCAGGTACCGCCCCGGATCGCCCTCCAGAAACCCCGGCATGAATGCTCCCTCGACCGTCGCTCGCTCGCCGCCGGGAGCCTGCCCGCCGAAGCGGCGGCCCGACCGCTCCCGCGCCGCTCACCACGGTCTTTCACCTCGCGCGCTCCCCCGCAGGGGTGACCCCTCTGTTCGAGTGAAGGGGCCCCCAAAGGTGAAACCCCCGCCGGGAGGACGGGGGTTTCACGAGGCTTGAAGTCCGACTCAGCCGACGAACACCGCCACCGGCTTCGCCTGCCCGCCCTTCTCCTCGACCAGGGCGAGGAAGCGCCCGTCCGGTCCGAACACCGCGATCGGCCCGTCCACGCCCAGCCCGGGCGCCTTCAACCGCGCGCCGTGCGAGAGCTTCTCCGCCGAGGCCTCGTCCAGGTCCCAGCGCGGGAAGGCGGCCGCCGCGGCCGCCGCGATCGGCAGCACCTCCAGCCCCGCGGCGGAGTCACCGGTGACTGCGGCCTCGAGCTGCTCCAGGGTGCGCGCCGACTCCACCGAGTACGGCCCGACCCTGGTGCGCCGCAGCGCGGTCAGGTGCCCGCCGACGCCCAGGTCGGCGCCCAGGTCGCGGGCCAGCGCCCGGATGTAGGTGCCGGAGGAGCACTCCACGGTCACGTCCAGGTCGATCACCGGTGTGCCGTCCTCGGCGACCGCCGCGCGCTGCTCGTGCACGGTGAAGGAGTGGATCGTGGTCGGCCGGGCCTCCAGTTCGAAGTCCTCGCCCTCGCGCACCCGCGCGTACGACCGCTTGCCGTCGATCTTGATCGCGCTGACCTTGGACGGCACCTGCATGATCTCGCCGGTGAGCGTCGCGATCCCGGCGTCGATCGCCTCCCGGGTGACGGCGTCGGCCGGGGTCGAGGAGGTGACCTCGCCCTCCCGGTCGTCCGTCACGGTGGTCTGGCCGAGCCGGATGGTCGCCTCGTACGTCTTGGCGGTCAGCATCAGGTGGCCGAGCAGCCGGGTAGCCCGCTCGACGCCGATCACCAGGACGCCGGTGGCCATCGGGTCCAGCGTGCCGGCGTGCCCGACCTTCCGGGTCCCGGCCAGCCACCGCAGCTTGGCGACGACCCCGTGGGAGGTGATGCCCTCGGGCTTGTCGACGATCACCAGGCCGTCCGGGCCGGTGCCTTTGCGCTTCATCGAGTTCTTTCTCTAAACCAGCGATTGCCAGCGATTGATTCTGGGGGGCGAGATGCAGAAAGATCAACGCGGGATGATCAACGAGGGGGTCGCAGCGCGCTCCGGAACCGCTCGACCACCGCGGCCACGTCCTCCCGGGCGCTGAACCCGGCAGCGAAGATGTGCCCCCCGCCGCCCAGTTCGGCGCAGGCCGCGGCGACGTCCACCGCGCCCTTGGAGCGCGAGGAGCCGCGCAGGGTGCCGTCCGGGTCCTGCTTGAGCACCAGCGCCACCTCGGCCTCGGCCGGCCGGCGCAGGATGTCGATCAGTCCCTCGATCTCCTCGACCGTGACGCTGAACAGCGCCAGGTCCTGGTACGGCACCCAGGTCCACACCAGGCCCAGCCCGTCGGCCGCGTCCGGCTCGTAGACGGCCCGGTCCAGCGCGGCCGCGAGCACCTTGAGGTAGCCGAAGGAGGAGGTGTCCCACAGCTGCCGGGAGATCAGGTCGTGCCGGATGCCGGTGGCCAGCAGCCGCCCGGCGAGCTCGTGGGTCGCGGGCGTGGTGGCCCGGTACTTGAAGGAGCCGGTGTCGGTGGCGACCCCGGTGTACAGGCACGTGGCCAGGTCCTGGTCGAGCTCGACGCCCAGCCGGCGCAGCAGTTCGTCGACCAGCACGGCGGTGGCCGGAGCGGTCGGGTCGATCAGCTGGTGGGTGCCGAAGCCCGGGTTGGAGGCGTGGTGGTCGAACACCACCAGGACGGGTGCGGCGAAGGCCTTGTCGTGCAGCAGCCCCAGTCGGCTCTGCGCGGCCACGTCGAAGCAGAGCACCAGCTCGGGCACGTCCGGTACCTCGGCGGCCGGCACGATCAGCTCCTGGCCGGGCAGGAACGCCAGCGACTCCGGCACGATCTGCGGGTCGTCGCCGAAGGAGACCCGCACCTGCTTGCCGAGCGCTCGCAGCGCCAGTGCCGCCGCCAGCGAGGAGCCCAGCGCGTCGCCGTCCGGGCAGATGTGGCAGATCAGATCGATCGAACGGGCCCGCCCGATCTCCGCCACCACCTGCTGCCAGAGCAGCTCGAAGCCGCTCTCCTCGGCGCGCGGCCCCGGGAGCGCCACAGGGGCACCCTCCACCGTGCTGGTGGAGGACGCCCCCGTGGTCGATCCGGCTCGCGAGGCGGCCTGAGCCGACTCACCCGCCATGACTACTCGTCCTCGTCGTCACGCTCGGACGCCGGCACCCGGTACGGGTCCGCGTCGCCGGCGTAGGTCGCCCCCGCGGCCTGGGTGCGCACCGCGGCGTCGGAGGTCCGGGCCCGGTCGAGCAGGTCGTCGATGTTCCGGGCGTTCTCCGGCAGCGCGTCCGCGACGAAGGTCAGCGACGGGGTGAAGCGCACCCCGGTCTGCTTGCCGACCTCGGAACGGAGCACGCCCTTGGCGCTCTCCAGCGCGGCCGCGGTGGCCTGGCGCTCGGTGTCGTCGCCGAAGACGGTGTAGAAGACGGTGGCCTCGCGCAGGTCGCCGGTCACCCGGGTGTCGGTGATGGTCACGAACCCCAGACGCGGGTCCTTGATCCGCCGCTCCAGGGTCTGGGCGACGACCACCTGGATGCGGTCGGCGAGCTTGCGCGCCCTTGCGGTGTCGGTCACGTTGCCTCCTCGTGCAGTGGGCCCGGCACCCGGGCGAGCTGCGCACCCGTCGGGGCCCACGCCCCAAAGTACCGGCCCGCGCCCGGCCTTGCGGGCGCTCTGGGTCCTGATCTGTGTGAGAACGGCGACTTCCGTCGACGGGCTCCACAGCGGTCATTCATCGTCGTCGTTGTGGTACCTCCTCCTCGCGGAGAGGAGCTGCACCTCGGGGCGGCCGGCGACCAACCGCTCACAGCTGTCCAGGATCTCGGTGACGTATCCGGCGTCGCCGGACACCACCGCGAGGCCGATCTCGGCCCGGCGGTGCAGATCCTGGTTCCCGGTCTCGGCAGCGCACACGCTGTACTTGCGCTGCAGTTCGGCCACGATGGGCCGCACGATCGAACGCTTCTCCTTGAGCGAGTGGACGTCGCCCAGGAGCAGGTCGAAGGTGAGTGTTCCCACGAACATGTATGACAGGTCTCGCCGACCTGGAAGGCCTCGGGGGCGTACGGTCCGGAACCGGACTGACGCCGCGACATCTGACTACCCCGGACCCTACACAGCGAGACCGGGGCCGGTCGACGGAAATACCACCCGTCGACCGGCCCCGGTGACCAGCGACTACGCGCGCGGCTTCTCGCGCATCTCGTAGGTCTCGATGATGTCCTCGACCTTGATGTCGTTGAACGACCCCAGGGTCACACCGGCCTCGAAGCCCTCGCGGACCTCGGTCGCGTCGTCCTTGAAGCGGCGCAGACCCTCGATGGTGAGGCTCTCCGCCACGACCTTGCCGTCGCGCAGCAGGCGGGCCTTGGCGTTGCGGCGGATGATGCCGTCGCGGACCAGGACACCGGCGATGTTGCCGAACTTGGAGGAGCGGAAGACCTCGCGGATCTCCGCGGCGCCGAGGCGCACCTCCTCGTACTCCGGCTTGAGCATGCCCTTGAGGGCGTTCTCGATCTCCTCGATCGCCTGGTAGATGACCGAGTAGTACCGGACGTCCACGCCTTCCTTGTCGGCCGCGGTACGCGCACGGCCTTCGGCGCGCACGTTGAAGCCGATGATGATGGCGTCCGAGCCCATCGCCAGGTCCACGTCGGACTCGGTGATGGCACCCACACCGCGGTGCAGGACCCGGAGCTCGACCTCCTCGCCCACGTCCAGCTTGACCAGGGCGTCCTCAAGGGCCTCGACCGAACCGGAGACGTCACCCTTGATGATGAGGTTGAGCTGCTCGATGGAGCCGGCGGCGATGGCCTTGTCCAGGTCCTCCAGGGACACCCGGACCCGACGCTGCGCGAAGGCGGCGTTGCGGTCGCGGGCCGAGCGCTTCTCGGCGATCTGGCGGGCGGTGCGGTCCTCGTCGACGACGATGAAGCTGTCGCCGGCGCGGGGCACCGAGGTCAGACCGAGCAGCAGCACCGGGCGGGACGGGCCGGCCTCGGAGAGGCTGTTGCCGTTCTCGTCCAGCATCGCGCGGACGCGGCCGTAGGCGTCGCCCACGACGATCGAGTCGCCGACGCGGAGCGTACCGCGCTGCACCAGCACGGTCGCCATGGCACCGCGGCCCTTGTCCAGGTGCGCCTCGATGGCGATACCCTGCGCGTCCTGCTCCGGGTTGGCCCGCAGGTCCAGCGAGGCGTCCGCGGTCAGGACCACGGCCTCCAGCAGCTGGTCGATGTGCAGACCCTGGCGCGCGGAGATGTCGACGAACATGGTGTCGCCGCCGTACTCCTCAGCCACCAGGCCGAACTCGGTCAGCTGACCGCGGACCTTGGTCGGGTCGGCGCCCTCGACGTCGATCTTGTTGACGGCGACCACGATCGGCACACCGGCGGCCTTGGCGTGGTTCAGCGCCTCGACCGTCTGCGGCATGACACCGTCGTTGGCCGCGACCACCAGGATCGCGATGTCGGTGGACTTGGCACCACGGGCACGCATGGCGGAGAACGCCTCGTGACCCGGGGTGTCGAGGAAGGTGATCGGACGCTGCTCGCCGTTCACCTCGGTGACCACCTGGTAGGCACCGATGTGCTGGGTGATGCCACCGGCCTCGCCGGCCACCACGTTGGACTTGCGGATGGCGTCCAGCAGGCGGGTCTTACCGTGGTCGACGTGACCCATGACGGTGACGACCGGCGGGCGCGGGGCCAGCTGGTCCTCGTCGCCCTCGTTCGCACCGAAGTCGATGTCGAACGACTCCAGCAACTCGCGGTCCTCGTCGTCCCGGCTGACGATCTCCAGCTGGAAGCCCATCTCGCCGGCCAGCAGCTCGAGGGTCGCGTCGGAGACCGACTGGGTCGCGGTGACCATCTCACCGAGGTTGAACATGACGGAGACGAGCGCGGCCGGGTTGGCGTTGATCTTCTCCGCGAAGTCCATCAGCGAGGCGCCGCTCGACAGGCGAACGGTCTGGCCGTTGCCGCGAGGCAGCATCACACCGCCGACGGACGGGGCCTGCATGGCCTCGTACTCCTGGCGCTTCGCCCGCTTCGACTTGCGACCGCGAGCCGGGCGACCACCCGGACCACGACCGAAGGCGCCCTGCGTGCCACCACGGGCACCCGGGCCGCCGGGACGACCGCCGAAGCCACCGGGACGCGGGCCGCCGAAGCCGCCGCCGCCACCGGGAGCACCGCCACCCGGACGCGGGCCGCCGAAGCCGCCGCCACCGGCCGGACGCGAGCCCGGACCGGCCGGACGACCCTGGAAGCCGGGACGGGCACCGCCCGGAGCACCCGGACGACCGCCGGGGCCACCCGGACCACGGCCACCCGGACCCGGACGCGGGCCGGCCGGACGCTGCGGCATCATGCCGGGGTTCGGACGCGGCATGCCGGACGGGGTCGGGCCGCCGGGACGCGGCGCGGCCGGACGCGGCATGCCGTCGGGACGGGGGGCACCACCCGGACGGGGGGCACCGGCACCCGGCGCACCGGCCGGACGCGGACGGTCGCCACCCGGACGGGGGGCACCGGCACCCGGCGCACCGGCCGGACGCGGACGGTCGCCACCGGGGCGCGGACGGTCGCCGCCCTGGGCGCCCGGAGCACCCGGACGGCCACCCGGCGCGCCCGGACGGCGGTCGCCGGGGCGGGCCATGCCGGTCGCGCTGCCCGAGGTGAACGGGTTGTTGCCCGGACGCGGGCCGGCCGGACGCGGGCCCGGACGGGCGCCGCCGGTCTGACCGGCCGGACGCGGGGCCTGGGCGGCCGGACGCGGGGCGTCACCGGCCGGAGCCGGCGAGGAGAACTCGGCCGCGGGCGCGACCGGGGCCGCCGGAGCGGCGGGACGCGCGGCCGGGCGCGGGCCCGGGGTCGGCGCGCCCGGACGCGGGGCGGCGGGGGCGGCCGGCGCGGCGGGAGCCGCAGCGGCCGGGGTCGGACGGGGACCAGGGGTCGCGCCAGGGCGCGGACCCGGGGTCGGGGCACCCGGCTTGGGTGCACCCGCGGCACCTGCCGCGGGCTGGGGCGCCGCGGTCTTCCGCGGGCCCGGCTTGGCAGCGCCACCACCGGTGGGGGACACACCAAGCGCGTCAGTCAGCTTGCGCACGACCGGCGCCTCGATCGTCGAGGACGCCGAACGGACGAACTCACCGAGCTCGGTGAGCTTGGCCATGACGGCCTTGCTCTCCAAGCCAAGCTCCTTGGCGAGTTCGTAAACCCGGACCTTAGCCACTTCACTCCTGTCTATGAGTCCGGGGGTCTCGTCCGCCGGACTGTCGCTACTTCATGGGCGTACCCATCGCGTACTCATCGCGTACTCATCGAGTGCTCATCGCAATCTCGACCTACTTCCACATCGCGAGGTACCTGACTGGTGGCACGGCGCGCGGCTGCCCGAACGCTGTGCTTGTTGCGGTGGTTCTCCGCCGCGGTGAGCGGCGGCCGTCACGGAAGGTGGCCCGTCTGAGAGGCTCCACCTGCCCGCTCCTCGATGAACTCGCGGAGCCGCTCCGTGTCGAGCGCCCCCTGGAGCCGGAAGGCCCGGGGAAACGCCCGACGGCGGACCGCGAGGTCGAGGCAGGCCGAATCGGGATGCAGGTGTGCGCCCCGGCCCGGCAGTGCACCACGGGGATCAGGGACGCAGACGCCCTCGACCGCCGTGACACGCAACAGCTGGTGCTTGGCCGCGCGCTTGCGGCAGCCCACGCAGGTGCGTTCCGGGCGTGCTCGGACATGCGTCCGGCCAGACGAAGGCAAGTCTACCCCTCCGAAGCGACATGGCGCCGCCCCGCAGATCCGGAGGACCGGCGGGGACGACTACGACAACACCGACCACTGGGTGTCCGCCACCCGTTTTCCTATTCGGGGCGACCGCTGTCCTCGGTCTGGCCCTCGGTGTCCGGCCGGATGTCGATCCGCCAGCCGGTGAGGCGCGCGGCCAGGCGGGCGTTCTGCCCCTCCTTGCCGATCGCCAGCGACAGCTGGTAGTCCGGCACGATCACCCGTGCGGAGCGCTGGGCGGCGTCCACGATCTCCACGCTGGTCACCCGTGCGGGGGACAGCGCCGCGGCGACCATCTCGCGCGGGTCCTCGGACCAGTCGACGATGTCGATCTTCTCGCCGTGCAGCTCACCCATCACGGCGCGCACCCGGGAACCCATCGGACCGATGCAGGCGCCCTTGGCGTTCAACCCGGCGCGGCGCGACCAGACCGCGATCTTGGTCCGGTGGCCGGCCTCACGGGCGATCGCGGCGATCTCCACGCTGCCGTCCGCGATCTCCGGGACCTCCAGCGCGAACAGCTTCTTCACCAGGCTCGGGTGGGTGCGCGACAGCGTCACCGACGGCCCGCGGACGCCGCGGCGCACCGCCACCACGTAGCACTTCAGCCGGGTGCCGTGCCGGTAGTCCTCGCCCGGGACCTGCTCCTGCGGCGGCAGGATGGCCTCCAGCTTGCCGATGTCGACCAGCACGTTCTTCGGGTCGTTGCCCTGCTGGACGACACCGGTGACGATGTCGCCCTCCTTGCCCGCGTACTCGCCGAAGGTCTGGTCGTCGGCGGCGTCGCGCAGGCGCTGCATCATCACCTGGATGCCGATGCTGGAGGCGATCCGGCCGAAGCCGTTCGGGGTGTCGTCGAACTCCTTCGGCTCGACGCCCTCGTCCAGCTCCGCCGGGTCCTCCATCGCCCACACCGTCACGTGGCCGCTCTTGCGGTCCAGGTGCACCCGGGCCCGGCGGCGCGAGCCCTCAGTGCGGTGGTACGCGGTGAGGAGGGCGGACTCGATGGACTCGACCAGCAGGTCGAAGGGGATGTTCTTCTCGTTGACCAGCGTGCGCAGGGCACTCATGTCGATGTCCACGGCTACGCCTCCTCGTCTTTCGTCACGTTCATCATGGTCGTACGGCGGCCGGCTCACTCGGCGCCGTCGTCCCCCTCGTCGAAGTCGGCGGCCTCGTCCAGGAGCTTCTCGTCGTCCTTGCGGTTGAACTCCACCTGGACCCGCGCCCGGGCCACCTCGCCGTACTCCAGACGGCGCTCCTTCGGACGGCCGCGCCCCTTCACCGGCTGCACCTCGACCAGCGCGCCGTCCTCGTCCGCCTCCAGCACCCGGGCGACGATCTCCCCGCCGTCGACCAGGTGGATCTTGGCGAGCCGGCCCTCGGCGCGCTGCCAGTGCCGGGGCAGGACCAGCGGACGCTCCGCACCCGGCGAGCCGACCTCCAGCAGGTAGGGCTCCTCGCCCATCAGATCCGACGCGTCCAGGGCCTCACCGACCACCCGGCTGAACTCGGCGATGGTGTCCATGTCCACGCCGCCGTCCGTGTCGACGTCGATCTGCACCTGCCGGCGGCTGCCCGCCTTGGTGACCTTGACGTCCTCCAGGTCCAGTCCGGCCTGCGCGGCCAGCGGCTCAAGCAACGCGCGCAGCCGGTCGGTGTGGGTGGTGCTCATCCGGGTGGACTCCTCGGCCGCGTCTGCTGTTGTCAGAAGGTCGCCCCGCGCCCTCCGCGCCCCACGGGCGCACACCGGGTCGCGGCAGCTCGGCCCAAAGCCTAGCCGGTGAAGCCGCGAACCACCGATTCCGGACCTCCCCCGACCAGCCGGACGCCACCCACTGCGAGCAAGCTCACACCGCCCCACCCACCACACCCCACCCCCGATCCCCACCCACAATCGTGGGGGTTCTGCGAAGATTCAGGCCAACGAGGGCAGGCGGGGAGGCCGTCCTCCCGTACACGCCCCGGAGTGACCCCGATGCAGCCGCACAGCCGACGGACCTTCCTGGCCCTCGGGCTGATCACCCTCACCACCGCCTGCACCGGCTCCCCGGAGTTCGACCCCCGCAGCGACGTGACGCCCGGCAACAAGGGGCCCGGCCCCGATTTGGACGACCCCGCCCGCCTGCGCGCCATCGCCGCCACCGACACCCTGCTGGCCGCGTACGACGCCGCCCTCGCCACCCCCGGCGCCCAGACCGCCCTGCTCCACCCCCTCCGCGCCGACACCGTCCAACACCGCGCCGCCCTCGCCTACGGCATACCCGCCGCCTCCGTCCCCCCGGCCCCCACCCCCGCCACCCCGGCGGCAACCCCCACCCACACCCCCGCCACCCTGGCCGCCCTGGAACGCCAGACCGCCCAGGCCCACCTCACCGACCTCGGCACCGTCCAGCCGCCCCTCGCCCGCCTGCTCGCCTCCGTCGCCACCTCCAACACCCTGCACGCGGCCGCCCTCGGAGCCCCCCTCGACGACCAGGCCACCCCGACCACTCCCCCGTCCCCCTCCGCCACCCCCACCCCCGGCACCTCCCTGCCCGCCCTCCAGAACGCCCTCAGCGCCGAACACGCCGCCGTCTACGGCTACGGCGTCGTCGGCGCCCACCTCCCCGAAGACCAACAGCGCGCCGACGCCCGCACCTTCTACGCCGCCCACCAGTCCCAACGCGACGCCTGGCAGCGCCTCCTCACCACCCTCGGCGCCACCCCCACCCCCGCCGCCGGCGGCTACCAGCTCCCCTTCGCCGTCACCGACGCCCCCACCGCCGCCAAACTCGCCGCCCACCTGGAAACCCGCCTCACCGCCGTCTACGCCGACCTCGTCGCCGCCCTCCCCGCCCCCCAACGCCCCACCGCCGCCACCGCCCTGCGCGACTGCGCCCTCCGCGCCCACCACTGGGGCGCCCCCGACACCCCCTTCCCGGGCATCCCGGAACCCGTCCCCACCCCGACGGCCACGCGCCAGAGCTGACACAGGAGGACGGGCGCGCAGGGCGAAGCCCGCGCGCCCGCGACGCAACCGCCCCACCCCCGGAAGCGCCCCGCGCCCACCCTCCCGAGCGCCCACCCCCACACAAACACCCCGCGCCACTGACCTGCGATTTCACCTCCATCCCCGACAATGGACAGGCCACCCCCAAGGGAGCATCAACCGGAAGGCCGGGCATGTCGGGAAACGCACCACACATCACCATCCCCACCTGGCTGACCAACAGCGTCACCGCCGCCCAAGGCGAGGAAGGCCGCCGCTGGCTGGCCACCCTCCCCGAGACGGCGGCCGCCCACCTGGCCCGCTGGAACCTCACCCTCGAACGCACCCTGGACCCCGGCGGCAGCCTCAGCCTGATCAGCTACGTCCACCGCGACGACCTCTCCCCCGCCGTTCTCAAGACCGGTCTGGTCACCCCCGAGACCGCCCACGAGCACACCGCCCTCACCCACTGGGCCGGCCGGGGCGCCGTCCTCCTCCTCGACGCCGACCCCGCCGAGGGCGTCCTCCTCCTGGAGCGCCTCCACGGCGAGATCCCGCTGCGCTCCCTCGCCGAGCCCAAGGCCATGCTGGAGGCCACCAGCCTGCTCCACCGCCTCTGGGTGGAGCTCCCCGACGGGCCCGCCCCCTACCCCACCCCCGCCGGCCGGGTCACCGACACCGCCACCCGCCTCACCCGGCACCGCGACGACCCCGCCGCCACCGCCGCGCAGTCCCTGATCACCGAGGCCCTGGCCACCGCCGAGTCCCTGGCCGCCTCCGCCACCGAGACCTTCCTCCTGCACGGCGACTTCCACCACGGCAACGTCCTCGCCGCCGACCGCGCCCCCTGGCTGGCCATCGACCCCCGCCCGCTGGCCGGCGAGCGCGCCTACGACCTGGCCCGCCTCGCCCTGGACCGCGCCGACACCCTGATCGGCTCCCCCGGTGCCCCCGCCGCCGTCCGCCGCCGGCTCCACCAACTCGCCGACGCCCTCGACGTCGACCAGGACCGCCTGCGCGGCTGGACCCTCTTCCGCTCCGTCGACCTGGCCCTCCGCGCCCTCGCCGCAGGCCGCCACGAAGACGCCGAGCTCTACCTGGAGTTCGCCGGGCACCTCTAGAAAGCGCCCCCGTCACAGGACACCCGCACGAGCCTCCCGGGCTAAACCCGCCCACCCCCGAGCACCCGCAGAGGCAACCGCGCCCCCATCACCGCGTACAACCGGTCCGTCGCCGGAAACCGCACCGCCCGGGCCAAGTCCTGGTATCCCAACGCCCGGTACAGCCGCCGGGCCGGCGTCTCCGCGTCGATCGCCGACAGGATGCTCCGGTCCAGCCCCGACGTCTCGCACAGCATCCGGATCAGCCGAGTCCCGACCCCCTGCCCCTGGAACTCCGGCAGCACGTGCAGCTCGGTGACCGCGAAGACCCCGTCCAGCCAGTCCCCGTACCCCCGGGCGGTCAGATAGGGCTCGATGATCGTGCTCCACCAGTGCTCCCGCTGGTTCGGCATCCCGTACCCGAACCCGACCAGCCGTCCCCCGCTCATCGCCCCGAACGCGATCACCCCGGGCTGTTGGGCGTGCCGTCCCACGATGTGCAGCCGTACCGCGACCTCCTCGGGCGTGAGGCCGAACGCCACCGCCTGGACCTCCAGCGCCTGCGGCGCCCAGTCCGCAAGGTCGATGGCCCCGATCGTCACCCCGGTCAGCTGATCCATGCTCCGGACGTTACTACCAGCGGCCCCGTGGCGCGGCCGAAGATCAGAACCCGACGCCCGGCGAACCGCGCCACAACAGCGCCCCCCACTGGAAGCGCTCGGAGAAGCACCCGCAGAGCGCTCGGAGAAGCATTCAGAACAGCACGCTCATGAACGCCCCGACCTCCTGGAACCCCACCCGCCGATAGGCGGCCCGCGCCCGCAGGTTGAAGTCGTTGACGTACAGCGAGACCACCGGCGCCACCTCCCGCAGCGCGACGTCCAGCACCGCCGCCATCCCGGTCTCGGACAGCCCCTGCCCCCGGTACTCCGGTGCCACCCAGACGCCCTGGATCTGGCAGGCCCCCTCCGTCACCGCCCCGATCTCCGCCTTGAACACCACCTGCCCGTCGTCCGTGAACCGCGCGAACGACCGCCCGGTGGAGACGAGTTCGGCCACTCGGGCCTGGTAGAGGAGCCCGCCGTCCCCCGCCAGCGGCGACACCCCCACCTCCTCGGTGAACATCGCCACGCACGCGGGCATCAGCGTCTCGACCTCGTCGCGCCGCACCCTCCGCACCAGCGGGTCGGGCGCGATCTCCGCCGACGGCGAGGAGGTCGCCAACAGCGGCTGGTGGCCCCGGACTTCACGGGCCGGCCCCCAACTGCGCTCCAGCAGCGCCCAGAAGGCGGCGGTCGCCTCGGCCAGCCCCACGATCGAGGAGCAGCGCCGCCCCTGCCGCCGGGCCCGCTCGGCGAAGGCGGCGACGGCCTCCGGTCCGGCGTTGACCAGGACGAGGTTCGCCCCCGCGTAGCACATGGCGTCCAGCACGCCGCCCCCGTCGTACCAGCCCCACATCTCCCCACCCAACCGCCACGGGTCCAGCCCGACGGCCTCGACCCGGGTGGCGACGAAGGCGTTGCCGACCGGGTCGCGGTGGAGGATCTCCAGGGCGTCCGCGAGATCCGACGGTTCCAGCACGCGGGTGGTGGCCAGGGCCCGGACGGCCTGGAAGGAGCTGGGGAGAATCACACCTCGATCGAGCATCGAGACCGCACCTCACTGAGACGACTCTGGCCGCACCCTACTCCGTGGCCCCACCCGGCTACGGCTGCGGGGCCGTCCGCGAACGGACGGCCCCGCTTCCGGAAAACTGCGCTGCAGTTGCGTTCGGGCCGGACGTGTCCGGCCCGGACGGTCACTCCGCGGCGACGACGGTCGGCGAACCGGCCTCGACGCCCTCCTCCTGCATCTGCTCGGCGAGCTTGAGCGCCTCCTCGATCAGGGTCTCGACGATCTTCGACTCGGGAACGGTCTTGATCACCTGCCCCTTGACGAAGATCTGGCCCTTGCCGTTGCCGGAGGCGACCCCGAGGTCGGCCTCGCGCGCCTCGCCCGGGCCGTTCACGACGCAGCCCATGACGGCGACCCGCAGCGGTACCTCCATGCCCTCCAGCCCGGCGGTGACCTCCTCCGCGAGCTTGTAGACGTCGACCTGGGCGCGACCGCAGGACGGGCAGGAGACGATCTCCAGCCCGCGCTGGCGCAGCCCGAGGGACTCCAGGATCTGGGTGCCGACCTTGATCTCCTCGGCCGGCGGAGCCGACAGCGAGACCCGGATGGTGTCGCCGATGCCCTCGGCGAGCAGCGCGCCGAAGGCGACCGCGGACTTGATGGTGCCCTGGAAGGCCGGCCCGGCCTCGGTCACACCGAGGTGCAGCGGGTAGTCGCAGGCGGCGGCGAGCTGCCGGTAGGCCTGGATCATCACGACCGGGTCGTTGTGCTTGACCGAGATCTTGATGTCGCGGAAGTCGTGCTCCTCGAACAGCGAGCACTCCCACAGCGCGGACTCGACCAGCGCCTCCGGGGTGGCCTTGCCGTACTTCTCCAGCAGGCGCTTGTCGAGCGAGCCGGCGTTGACGCCGATCCGGATCGGTACCCCGGCGTCCTTGGCGGCCTTGGCGATCTCACCGACCTTGTCGTCGAAGGCCTTGATGTTGCCCGGGTTGACGCGCACGGCCGCGCAGCCGGCGTCGATCGCCGCGAAGACGTACTTCGGCTGGAAGTGGATGTCGGCGATGACCGGGATCTGCGACTTCTTGGCGATGATCGGCAGCGCGTCGGCGTCGTCCTGGGAGGGGACCGCGACCCGGACGATCTGGCAGCCGGACGCAGTGAGCTGGGCGATCTGCTGCAGCGTCGCGTTGATGTCCGAGGTGACGGTGGTGGTCATCGACTGCACCGAGACGGGGGCGTCACCGCCGACCGGCACGTTGCCGACCATGATCTGCCGGGAGTAGCGCCGCTTGGCCAGCGGCTTGAGCGGCAGGGACGGAATACCGAGCGAGATCGCGGTCATGTGCGCAGGGTTCCCCGGGGTTGAGGTGTGGTCGACCGCCCGGCCGCTGGGACGGCCGGGGCCGGGCGCGCTGACGATCGCGCACCCGGCCTCCACGGTACGGCACGGTCCGGGCCCCCAGCACACCCGCCGTCCCTGAAGGCCCTAGCCGATCTTCACCGGGTTCACCAGGTCGGCGACCATCACCAGCAGGGTGAAGCCGATGAAGACGCTGGCCACGACGTAGGCGACCGGCATCAGCTTGGCGACGTCGAAGGGGCCCGGGTCGGGCCGGCGGAACATCCGTGCGAACCGGCGGCGGACGGCCTCCCAGGCGGCGCCGGCGATGTGGCCGCCGTCCAGCGGGAGCAGCGGCAGCATGTTGAACAGGAAGAGCGACAGGTTGATGCCGGCCAGCAGATTCACGAAGATCGCGACCCGCTGGGTGGCCGACTCGTCGAGGGAGAAGACCTCACCGCTGACCCGGGCCGCGCCGACCATGCCGATCGGTGAGTCCGGGTCGCGCGGGGCGTCGCCCACGACGGCGTTCCACAGGCCGGGGATCTTGCCGGGCAGGGCGGCCAGCGACTTCACGCCGTTCTCCGCCATGTCGGCCATCCGGTCCACGGACTGCCCGAAGGTCTGCTGGACGGTTTCCCTCTTGGGGGTGAACCCGAGGAACCCCGCCTGGACGGTCTGGCCCTTCACCGGCACGCCGTTGCCGTCGTACTTCTGCACGTCGTTGACGGCGATGGTGGGCGTGAAGGTGACCCGCTGGCCGCCGCGCTCCACGACGATCTCCACCTTCTTGCCGGCCGACTTCCGGATGTCCGCCTGGAGCTGGTCGTAGTCGCGGATCCGGTCGCCGTCGAAGGAGAGCACCTTGTCCCCCTGGCGCAGGCCCACCTCGTTGGCCGGGGTCTTGGGCGCGTCGGCGGGGCACACGTCGGTGGGCTGGCCGGCCTTGACGACGCACGCGGCCACCGAGCCGATGGTCGGCACCGGCATCGAGACGCCGAAGCCCATCATGACGGTCAGGAACAGCCCGAACGCCAGGATCAGGTTCATGAACGGCCCGGCGAACATGACGATGATCCGCTTCCAGGGCTTGCGGGTGTAGAACAGCCGGTTCTCGTCACCCTCCTGGAGCTCCTCGTAGGAGGCCTCACGGGCGTCCTCGATCATGGTCCGCCAGGGCGAACTGCTGCGCTTGGTGATCCGGCCGTCCTCGCCCGGCGGGAACATCCCGATCATCCGGATGTACCCGCCGAACGGGATCGCCTTGATGCCGTACTCGGTCTCGCCCTTCCGGCGGGACCAGATGGTCGGGCCGAAGCCGACCATGTACTGCGGCACCCGGATGCCGAACAGCTTGGCCGTGGAGAGGTGGCCGAGCTCGTGCCAGGCAATCGAGATGAGCAGCCCGACCACGAAGACCAGGATGCCGACCACCGTCAAAACCGTTGCCACCGCTGGCCCTCCGTCATGCTGCTCCGCTCATCGTCTCGTCGTACCGCGTTTCGTGCCGCGCCGGGAATACCGCCGGTGCCGCGGGCCGGTCCGTCAGCCCGCCGCCAGCTCGCGGGCCCGGGCGCGCGCCCAGTCCTCCGCGTGCAGGACGTCCTCCACCGTCAGGGAAGTTCCCGCCGCCGGCGCACCGTGCTCCGCCACGACCTTGGCAACAGTGTCCACGATCCCGGTGAAGGCGAGGCGGCCCTTCAGGAAGGCCTCCACACACTCCTCATTGGCCGCGTTGAACACCGCCGGCGCCGTACCGCCCAGCGTGCCCACCTCGCGGGCCAGCTCGACCGCCGGGAAGGCCTCGTTGTCCAGCGGGAAGAACTCCCAGGTCGCGGCCTTGGTCCAGTCACAGGCCGGGGCGGCGTCCGGCACCCGGTCCGGCCAGCCGATCCCCAGCGCGATCGGCATCCGCATGTCCGGCGGGCTGGCCTGCGCCAAGGTCGAACCGTCGGTGAACTCCACCATCGAGTGCACCACCGACTGCGGATGGACCACAACCTCGATCCGGTCGAACGGCACGTCGTACAGCAGGTGCGCCTCGATCACCTCCAGGCCCTTGTTGACCAGGGTGGCCGAGTTGATCGTGACGACCGGGCCCATCGCCCAGGTCGGGTGCGCCAGCGCGTCCTGCGGGGTCACCCCGGCCAGCTGCTCCCGGGTCCGGGTGCGGAACGGGCCACCGCTCGCGGTCACCACCAGCTTGCGGACCTCGGCCCGGGTGCCGCCGGCCAGCGCCTGGAACAGCGCCGCGTGCTCGGAGTCCACCGGCACGATCTGGCCCGGCTTCGCCACCGCCTTCACCAGCGGGCCGCCGACGATCAGCGACTCCTTGTTCGCCAGCACCAGCACCCGGCCCGCCTTCAGCGCGGCCAGCGTCGGCCGCAGGCCGATCGAACCGGTGATGCCGTTCAGCACCGAGTGGCACTCCATCCCGGCCAGCTCCGTCGCCGCGTCCGGCCCCACCAGCACGGCCGGCAGCGCACGGCCCGCCGCCTTCGCGGCCAGCGCCTCACGCAGCGCCGACTCGGCCGCCGGATCGGCCACCGCCACGGTGTGCACGCCCAGCCGCAGCGCCTGCTCGGCGAGCAGCTCCACCCGGCCGCCGGCCGCCGACAGGGCGACCACCCGGAAGCGGTCCGGGTTGCGGAGCACCACGTCGATGGCCTGGGTGCCGATCGAACCGGTGGAACCGAGGATCACCAGCTCCCTGGGGCCTGAGGGGTCCGCCACGGTGGGCGTGAAACGCAGCTGCGGGTGGGCGAGCGAAGTCATGCGCCCATTGTGTCCTGTTCGCGGCACTCCCCGGGACGACCGCCGACCCTTCGGACTACCGTCGAAGCCATGCGTACCGTCATCGCCGGGGGCCACGGACAGATCGCGCTGAAGCTGGAACGGCTGCTCGCCGACCGCGGCGACCGCCCGGCCGGGATCATCCGCCGCCCCGAACAGGCCCAGGACCTCGTCGACGCCGGCGCCGAGCCGCTGCTGCTCGACCTGGAGTCCGCGACCGCCCCGCAACTCGCCGCCCTGCTCGCCGACACCGACGCGGTGGTCTTCGCCGCCGGCGCCGGACCGGGCAGCGGCGCCGCCCGCAAGAACACCGTCGACCGCGACGCGGCCGTCCTGCTCGCCGACGCCGCCGAGCTCGCGGGCGTACGGCGGTACCTGATGGTCTCCTCGATGGGCGCCGACGCGGCCGCCCACCACCCCGACGACGCGGTCTTCGAGACCTACCTGCGGGCCAAGGGCGCCGCCGACGACGCGGTCCGCTCCCGCACCACCCTCGACTGGACGGTGCTGCGCCCCGGGCAGCTCACCGACGGCCCCGGCGCCGGGCTGGTCCGGCTCGCCCCCTCGGTGGCCCGCGGCGCGGTCGACCGGGCCGACGTGGCCGCCGTGCTGGCCGCGCTGCTGCGCGAGCCCGGCACCGCCGGGCAGACCCTGGAGCTGGTCGCCGGGAACGCCACGATCGCCGAGGCGGTCGCCGCGGCGGCCGGACACGACGGCTGAACGCGACGCAGGGCCCGGTCCGAGACGAACCGGGCCCTGCGTCGGCTGGCCCCGTCAGAGGCCGAGGCGGGTCAGAGGTCGAGGCCGGTCAGGACCATGACCTTCTCGACGGTGTAGTCGTCCATCGCGTACTTGACGCCCTCACGGCCGACGCCGGAGTCCTTGACGCCGCCGTACGGCATCTGGTCGGCGCGGTAGGACGGCGCGTCGCCGATGACCACGCCGCCGACCTCCAGCTCCCGGTGGGCGCGGAAGGCGGTCTGCAGGTCGTGCGTGAACACGCCCGCCTGCAGACCGAACGGCGAGTCGTTGACGGCCGCGAAGGCCTCGGCCACGCCGTCCACCTTGTGCAGCGACAGCACCGGGCCGAACACCTCGGCCTTGGCCAGGATCGCGTCGGCGGGCAGCTCGGCCAGCACGGTCGGGGCGTAGGTCGCGCCCTCGCGGGTGCCGCCGGTGAGCACCTTGGCGCCCTTGGCGACCGCGTCCTCCACCCAGGACTCCACCCGCTTGGCGGCGTTCTCGTCGACCAGCGGGCCGACGTCCGTCGCGTCGTCGTTGGGGTCACCGGTGACCTGGGCCTTGACCTTGGCCACGACCTTCTCCACCAGCGCGTCGTACACCGACGCGTCGGCGATCACCCGCTGCACCGAGATGCAGGACTGGCCGCCCTGGTAGTTGGCGAACATCGCGATCCGGGTGGCCGCCCAGTCCAGGTCGGCCTCCGAGGACCAGTCGGCGAGCACCACGGCCGCGGCGTTGCCGCCCAGCTCCAGGGTGGTGTGCTTGCGCGGCACCGAGTCCATGATCTGGTAGCCGACCCTGTCCGAACCGGTGAAGGAGATCACCGGCAGGCGCTTGTCCTGCACCAGGGCCGGCATCCGGTCGTTCGGCACGGTCAGGATCGACCAGGAGCCGACCGGCAGGTCGGTCTCGGCCAGGATCTCGCCCAGCACCATCGCCGACAGCGGGGTCGCCGGGGCCGGCTTGAGGATGATCGGGGCACCGACCGCGAGCGCCGGGGCGACCTTGTGGGCGACCAGGTTCAGCGGGAAGTTGAACGGGGCGATCCCCAGCACCACACCGCGCGGGAAGCGGCGCACCAGCGCGAAACGGCCCACGCCGCCCGGGTCGGTGTCCAGCCGCATCGTCTCGCCGTTGGTGCGGCGCGCCTCCTCGGCGGCCCAGCGGAAGACCGACACCGCGCGGCCGACCTCGCCGCGGGCCCACTTGATCGGCTTGCCGTTCTCGGCGGTGATCAGCTGGGCGAGCTCCTCGGTGCGCTCGGTCAGCCGCTTGGCCACGTGGTCCAGGGCGGCGGCCCGCTGGTGCGCCGGGGTCGCGGCGAACACCGGCAGCGCGGCGACGGCGGCGTCCAGCGCCTCCTCGACCTGCGCCTCGGTCGGGATGCTGACCTTGCCGACCAGACGGCCGTCCCAGCTGTTGTGCACCTCGAAGTCGGTGTCACCGCTCGCCCGGCGGCCGGCGAGCCAGAAATCGTACGTGGTGGTCACCGTGGTACCGGCCCTCTCCTCGTCGTCGTACGGCCCACAGGCGTGGGACCCGAACCCGAGGGTAGGTGCGAGGGCGCACAGACCGGATTGGCCGACTAGGAGCGTTCGGCTCCGGGGCCACTCCACAGCGTCCAGGCCGGTGTTCTATTCCTCCCCGGAGCGGAGCGCCAGCCACAGCTCCATCCGCACATCGGTGTCGTCCAGCGAACGGCCCAGCAGCTCCTCGACCCGGCGCATCCGGTAGCGCAGCGTGTGCCGGTGCACCCCGAGGTCGGCCGCCGCCGCGTCCCACTGACCGTGCCGGGACAGCCACGCCCGCAGCGAGGCCACCAGGTCACCGCGGGCCGTCCGGTCGTGCTCGCGCAACGGCCGCAGCAGCCCCTCCGCGAACGCCGTCACCGCGTCCTCCCCGAGCAGCGGCAGCAGCGAACCCGCGCCGACCTCCTCGTGGTCCACCGACCGCCGGCCACCGCGCAGCGCCACCGCCAACGCCCGCTCCGCCTGCGCGTGCGCCGTACCGGCCTCCTCCAGGGACGCCGGCGCCGAGACGCCCAGCGACAGGCCCTCGTGCTCCTCCACCGCGCCCAGACACGCCCGGTGCACCGCGCCGTTGTCCAGCGCCAGCACCATCAACCGCGGCCCGTGCGCGCCGTCCTCCCGCGCCACCAGCAGCTTCTCGCCCACCCGGGACCCCGCCTGCTCGGCCCGGTCACCCAGCTCCGCGAGCGCCTCCGCGGCGTCCGCGTTCGGCCCGGACCCGGCCACCAGGACCCGTATCGTCCCCTCCGGCAGGCCGCCGAACAGCCCCACCGCCACCTGACGGGCCGTCGCCACCTCGCCCGCCAGCACCATCCGCAGCAGCGCCGCACCCATCCGCTCCTCCGCCTGCCGCAGCTCGCGCGAGCGCTCCAGGGTGAGGGTCAGCAGCGCCACCGCCGCGTTCAGCACGTACCGCTCGGTCGGCGTGATCCGGTCCTCGGTCCCGACCGCCAGGAAACCCCGGGCCCGCCGGTCCGCCCCCAGCGACTGGACCACCACGTAGTCCTCGTCCGCCGTGTCTATCCCCGGCGCACGCCCCTGCAGCGCGGCACTCGACGGCGCCGGCCGCCGACGCAGCCGGTCCACCTCCGCCGCCAGCCGCCCCGCCCGGCGGGCCGCCCAGTCCGGCGCCACCACCGACAGCGCGCCCGACCCGTCGTACAGCGCCGCCCAGCCCCCCAGCCGCGCCGCCAACCGGCGCACCACGGCCGTCGTACCGTCCTTGCCGAGCGCCGCCCGGGTCAGCTCCTCCTGCGCCTCGAAGCTCGTCGTCACCGCCTCGTACTGCTCCGCGGCCAGCGCCGCCGACACCACCTTGCTGATCGCGATGAACGGCGTCGGCTCCGGCACCCGCAGCAGCGGCAGCCCCCGCTGCGCCGCCGCATCCACCAGCGGCTGCGGCACCTCGGTGTGCGACAGCCCCACCCCCAGCCCCAGCCCCACGACCCCGGCGTCGGCCAGCCGGTGCACGTACGCCTGCAGCTGCGCCGCCGTCCGGCCCAGCTTGATACCGGTGGTGAGCAGCAGCTCGCCACCCTCCAGGAACGGCGTCGGGTCGTCCAGCTCACTGGTGTGCACCCAGCGGACCGGCCGCTCCAGGTGGTCCGCGCCGGCGAGCACCGTCAGATGGAGCGAACTGTTGCGGACGACGGAGGCGAGTGTGGGGGGCATGGCACCTTCGGGGGGTCGACCTGACCGCGCCGTTGCGGCCGGGCGAGGAGAGGGATGTGGGACTGGTGAGGGTCTCTCCCCTTCATTATGGACGCCCCGGACAACCAGCACTGCCGAATCCACCTCGAAGGCGACTTCCCTCCCACCCCCTCCGCGGCCCCCGGCTCACCCCCGCAAGTCCACCAACAACGGCGGCACCTGCTCCCCCGACACCGCCGTCAGCGACACCACCGCGTGCCCCGCCGGCAACGCGTGCGCCAGATCCGACGGCGACCACCGCAACCGCTCCACATCCCGCGTCGTCACGGACTCGGTCTGCGCCGTCGTACCCGACAGGGCCTTCCGCCCGATACGGCCGGCGCGCCTTATCACTCCGCCGGAGGTGTCGGGCGTGTGGGTCACCGCGGTCTCCTGCACCAGGTGCGTCCCCCAGGCCTCCGAGAACAGCCGACCGTCCCACGGCGCGATGCCCGGGAAGGCCATCCGGCAGCCGACCGCACCGAACAGCGGCGCCCTCAGCGCCTCCGGCAGCTCCACCAGCGTCCGCAGCAACAGCACCGTGCCCGCGTTCGCACCGCGCATCCCCTGCAGGCCGCGAACGGAACCGGCGTCCAGCGCGGCGGAGGCGTCGTCCACCACCAGCCCGGCGAACAGCGAGCGGTCCTCGCGGGAGCCGGCCGCCTGCACGAACTGACCCACCACCAGCCGGGACAGCATCCGGGCGGCCTCCGGGTGGCTGCGCTCCGGCAGCTTCACCCGGACCCGCAGCGGGTGGTCCAACACCCGCATCGCGAACGGGGGGCGGCCGCCACCGTCGGTCGCGAAGGCGCCCTCGAAGGCGGGCCGGTCCAGCAGTGCCAGCCGGTCCGCGAGCAGCGCCCCGGGGTCGTCCGCCCGGCCGCGCTGGCGCTCCCGGTGCTCCAGGTCCCGCTCGTACACAGCCAGCCGACCGGCCGCACCGAGCCCCTTCACCAGCGCCGCCAGCGTGTCCGGGTCCCCGCTCAGCAGCGCGCGCAGCTCGCGCACCCCCGGGTAGCGGCGGAACGCGGCGTGGAACGGGCCGACCACCTGCTGCAGCGCCGTCCTGGCGTTCTCGGCGCGGGCCGTCAGCTCGTCCGGCAGCAGGGCGTCGGCCAGTCGGGCGGCCGCCTCGTCCGGGTCCTGCGCCACACCGTAGAGGTCCAGCCCGTACACCGAGGCCGGGTCGCCGGGGGTGATCACCACGTCGTACCAGGCGTCCGGGCCGAGGTCGGCGTCCGCCGCCCCGACCACCACCGCGCACGCGGTGCCGGCCAGCGCCTGCAGGCACAGCGCCTCGGCCACCGGCCGGGCCAGCCGCGCGGTCTTCCCGGTGCCGGCCGGGCCGACCGCCAGCAGCGAGGTGCCCAGCACCGCCGGATCCAACGCGAAGCCGGCCGCCCGGTGGCTCAGTGGGTTCTTCGGCACGTCCTGGGCAACGCCGAGGCAGACCTGACCGAGCAGCAGATCATGCCGCCGGGCCCGGCCGGGCAGCTCACGCGCCTCCGAGGGATGGGCGAACGCCGCCGCACCGCGGGCGGCCACCTGCTCGGTGAAGGCGGGCACGAACACCGGATCCGCCTGCGCGGACTCCCAGGCCCGCTGGATCCGCACGTAGTCGACGTCGCCGACCGCCTCGGCGTCCAGCCGCGCCGCCGCCTCGGTCGCCCCACCCTGGCGCAGCCTGGCCCAGGGGTCCTGCCCGCGGGTGGCCTCCGCCGCCGCACCGTCCTCCTCGCCGGGCGTCTCCTGGGTCACCGTGCGGGACAGCAGCGGGGCGACGTAGCGGCGCCACACCTCGGGCCAGCGGCCCATCCGGCCGAAGACCTTGATGACGGCACCCAGCACGAGGACGTTCAAGGTCAGCACCACGGACGTGGCGACGAAGGCCGACTGGGACGGCAGGACACCGATGAGAGTGGTTCCGTCCTTCGCGAACTCGACGCCGTAGACAAAGGCCAACCACCCCACCACCGCGTTGAGCCCCGCCCGCAGCAGCAGCGGCCAGGTCGGGACCTTGGCCGCCTCGGCGCGCTCCGGGTCGATACGGCGGTAGCCGAGCCGGTAGACGCCGGGTCCGGCGTCGGGGCGCGGGGCGGTGGCCCAGTCGGCGAGGTCGAAGGCGGGCGCGCCGGGCCGTTGGTGGGGAAGGGGGGTGGGGGGTCTGGTGGTGGTGCGCTCGCCGTGGTGGTGTGACCCGTCCTGTGCCATGTACGGCCCCGCTCCCTCGCCCGCCCGCCCGGCCCGACCGCCGTCGGTGCCGCCATACCCATGCCGCCGTACCGGCGACACGCCCGCGCTCAGGGTAGTGGAGCGGGGTCTGCGAGTAGTCGCGCCACCCGCGCTGGCCGCGTCGGACAAGTCGGACGGCGCAGTGCTACCGAGTGGCGCATGCCTGGTCGGGGACGGCGGCCGTAGCCTGCGAAGCACCGAGCCGAGAAGTCTGGAGATACCCATGAGCGCCGTAACGCCGCTCCCGCAGGAGCGCCGCCTGGTCACCGCGATCCCCGGTCCGAAGTCGCAGGAGCTGCAGGCCCGCAAGCTGGGTGCGGTGGCGGCCGGCGTCGGCACCACCCTGCCGGTGTACGTCACCCGTGCCAACGGCGGTGTGCTGGAGGACGTGGACGGCAACTCGCTGATCGACTTCGGCTCCGGCATCGCCGTGACCAACGTCGGCAACAGCGCCGAGGCCGTGGTGGCCAAGGCGAGCGAGCAGCTGGCCGCCTTCACCCACACCTGCTTCATGGTGACCCCGTACGAGGGTTACGTGGCCGTCGCCGAGCAGCTGAACGAGCTGACCCCGGGCGACCACGAGAAGCGCACGGCGCTGTTCAACTCGGGCGCCGAGGCGGTCGAGAACGCGGTGAAGATCGCCCGCGCCTACACCAAGCGCACCGCCGTCGTGGTGTTCGACCACGGCTACCACGGCCGCACCAACCTGACCATGGGCCTGACGGCGAAGAACATGCCGTACAAGCAGGGCTTCGGTCCGTTCGCCCCGGAGATCTACCGGGTGCCGGTGGCCTACCCGTACCGCTGGCTGACCGGTGCGGAGAACTGCGCCGCCGAGGCCGCCGCGCAGGCGATCGACATCATCAACAAGCAGATCGGCGCCGAGAACGTCGCGGCGATCATCATCGAGCCGATCCAGGGCGAGGGCGGCTTCATCGAGCCGGCCAAGGGCTTCCTGCCGGCCATCGTGGAGTACGCGCAGGCGAACGGCATCGTGTTCGTCGCCGACGAGATCCAGACCGGCTTCTGCCGCACCGGCCAGTGGTTCGCCTGCGAGGACGAGGGCATCGTCCCGGACCTGATCACCACCGCCAAGGGCATCGCCGGTGGTCTGCCGCTGGCCGCGGTGACCGGCCGCGCCGAGATCATGGACGCCGCGCACGCGGGCGGCCTGGGCGGCACCTACGGCGGCAACCCGGTGGCCTGCGCCGCCGCGCTGGGCGCCATCGAGACCATGAAGGAGCAGGACCTCGTCGGCAAGGCACAGCGGATCGGCGAGGTCATGCTGGGCCGCCTGCGCTCGATGCAGGAGAAGTTCGACATCATCGGGGACGTCCGCGGCCGCGGCGCGATGATCGCCGTCGAGCTGGTGAAGCCGGGCGGCAAGGAGCCGAACGCGGAGGCCACCGCGGCCATCGCCAAGGCCTGCCACGCCGAGGGCCTGGTCGTGCTGACCGCCGGCACCTACGGCAACGTGCTGCGCTTCCTGCCGCCGCTGGTCATGCCGGAGCACCTGCTGAACGAGGGCCTGGACATCATCGAGGGCGCGTTCGCGCTCCAGGGTGTCACCGCCGCCTGATCCAGGCGCCACCTGCCCGCCGGAGGGATGTCCGGACAGCGCTGAACGGCCCGTGGGGACCTCTGGTCCGCACGGGCCGTTCGGTTTGTACGGATCGGGGTTCGGCGGCCGGGCATGATCGACGGGACGGCCGGGAGGGCTGCCCGGGGCGGGGTGAAGATGATGTGCGGAATCGCTGAAGGCGCTCGGCGCGGAAGGGCGGGTGACGTAGTGTCATCGCAGATGGACAGCGAGCCTCAGCCATTGGCGGAGCTGCCGGCGGAGCCACCCCCAGGGGCGGGTCCGCGTAGGCGCCGCGAGGACAACCAGGCCGCCCCGCGAGGGGCGGCGCATACCGAAGGCCGATCGACCGACCGTCCGACCCACACCCCCCGGGGCGCACGGAACGGCGATCCTCAGAGCCGCCCCGGAGCTCTCCCCCCTGCTCCGGGGCGGCTGTCCGCCGTCCTGGGCCGGGCGGCGCGGTCGGTGGCGGTGCCGGTGGTGGCGGCGGTCGTGCTGCTGCTGGTGTCCTGGCAGGTGGCGGTGGACGGGCCGCTGCTGGGGCTGGACCACTTGGCCCGCCGGGCGGTGCGGGCGGCCCACCCGAACTCGCTGCTCGACCCCCTCGGCCACCTGTTGTCCGACCTGGGCAGCGCCGTCCCCGCCGTCCCGGTGCTGCTGGCGGCCGGGGCGCTGGCCGCCTGGTGGTGGCGTCGGGCGGGGGCGGCGCGCTGGTGGGTGCCGCTGCCGGTGGCGGTGCTGGCCTCGGGGTTGATCCCGCTGCTGGTGGTCCCGGCGAAGGCGGCGTTCGCCCGGCCGGGGCCGCTCGGGGATCCGCTGACGCCGGAGCAGTGGGGCTGGTACCCGTCCGGGCACACCGCGACCGCGACGCTCTCGTACGGGGTGGCGGCCTTGCTGCTGGCCCGGGTGGCCGACCCGCGGGCGGCCCGGGGGCTGACGGCGGGGGCGGTGCTGCTGGCGCTCGGGGTGGGCGCGGGGCTGGTGTGGAGCGACTTCCACTGGGCGCTGGACGTGGTGGCCAGCTGGTGCCTGGCCGTCCTGGTGCTGTGGGCGCTCGACCGGTGGCTGCCCCGGCCGGGCACCCGGAGGCCTCAGGCCTCGGACTCCTCGTTGCGGTGAACGAGGCCGGCCTCGCCGTTGTCGCGGTGCCATTCGACGACGAGTTCGTCACGGGCGCCGAAGCGGACGAGGTGGCGGCCGACCACGTCCTCCAGGCCGGGCAGGTTCTCGCGCTCGCCCTCGACGGTCAGCAGCAGCGCGTCCGGCTGGGCCTCCAGGGTGGCGGTGCCGGCGGTGAAGACGAGGCTGCCGCGGCCGGTCTCCGGGGAGAAGGACGTCTCGATCTTGCGGCTCATGTGGGCGGCGAGCTGCTTGGCGTAGCGGGCGGGGCGGTCGGTGGCGACGCGGGCGGTGGAAACGGGCATGGGCACTCCAAGGTCGGGGAGGGAACTTAGGGTCCCCTCACTGGAGCTACGCTAGCGCAGATGCTGAGCTAAGCTCAACATAATTCCCCGATCGCCTTCCGCTACCCCACCGCAGGCCTCCGACCGGCCGATACGCTTGGCCGGACGCCAGCCGAGGAGACCGCCGATGACCACCACGCCGACCGACGACCCGGCGGGCCCCTCCCCCGGCCCGGGACCGGACGCCCCGGGCAGCGCGGCCGAGCTGGCGGACGCGATGACCAGGGCGATCAAGCGGATCCGCCGCCAGACCGGCTGGCGGCTGGAGCCCTACGGCATCACCCCGGGCCAGGCCCGGGCGCTGCGCACGCTCGCCCACGCGCCCGGCTGCGACACCCCGGATCACGCGATGCGGCTGAGCGACCTCGCCGAGAAGCTGCACATCGCCCCGCGCTCGGCCACCACCGTGGTCGACGCCCTGCAGGAGGCCGGACTGGTCGAGCGCAGCCCCGACCCGGCCGACCGGCGGGCCGTACGGCTGCTGCTGACCGAGGCCGGCCGCGCGGCGGTGGAGCGGATCGTGCAGGTCCGGGACGAGGTGGCGCAGGAGTACTTCGGTGAGGTCAGCCCCGAGGACGAGGAGGTGCTGCTGCGAGTGCTGCGCTCCGCCGAGGCCCGCTTCCTCGCAGCCGGGCCGCCACGGCGCTCGGCAGACCCGGGCGCAGCGCGGTGATCCCGATCCCGGCGATCACCAGCAGTGCGGCCGCACCGGCCTGCGGGGTGATCCGCTCGCCGAGCAGCAGCCAGGCCGAGGACATCCCGAACACCGGCACCAACAGCGAGTAGGGCGCGACGGCCGTGGCGTCGTGGCTGCGCAGCAGGTAGCTCCAGGCGACGAAGCCGAACAGGGTGGACACCAGCCCGACGTAGCCGATCGCACCGAGCCCGCCGAGGGTGATCCCGCGCAGCGCGCGCAGATCGGCGTCCGGGCCCTCGACCAGCAGGGACAGGCCCAGCAGCGGCAGCGGCGGGACGGCGCTGACCCAGACCATCCAGCGCAGCGCGTCCGGCGGGGCGGCCTTGCGGGTCAGCACGTTGGACAGGCCCCAGGCGACGGCGGCCAGCACCACCAGGACGAAGGCGCCGAGCGGGCCGCCGAGGCCCTGGTCGAACGCGCTCAACGCGATGCCCGCGAAGGCGATCGCCAGGCCGAGCAGCCGCTGCCCGCCCGGGCGCTCACGCAGCAGGGCGGCCGCGAACAGGGCGGTGAAGCCGGCCTGGCCCTGAAGCACCAGGGAGGAGAGGCCGGCCGGCATCCCGGCGTGCATGCCCAGGAAGAGCAATCCGAACTTGACCACCCCGAGGACCAGGCCGACCGCCAGCACCCAGCGCCAGGCCACCTTGGGCGGGCCGACGAAGAAGACCGCGGGCACGGCGACCACGGCGAACCGCAGGGCGCAGAAGAGCAGCGGCGGGAAGCTGTCCAGACCGACGTGGATGAGGACGAAGTTGAGGCCCCACACGGCGGCCACCAGGACGGCCAGGGCGATGTGGCGGGGAGGCATGCCGTTCCGGACGGCGGGTGCTGCGGTCATGGGTCGAGCATGGCGGCTCTGGAACGTGTAGCACCAGCGATGAGTTCTGAAGGAAACACTTTAGGATCGCTGCATGATGGATCTGGGGCGTCTGCGGGCGCTGCACGCGGTGGCGGTGCACGGTTCGGTCGGCGGGGCGGCCGCCGCGCTCGGGTTCACGCCCTCGGCGGTCTCGCAGCAGATCGCCAAGCTGGAGCGGGAGACCCGGACGGTACTGCTGGAGAAGCAGGGCCGGGGCGTGGTGCTGACCGACGCGGCGCGCGAGCTGGCCGCCACCGCTCAGGCGGTGCTCGGGCTGGTGGAACAGGCCGAAGTGCGGTTGGAGGAGCAGCGCGGCCGCGCGGTCGGGCGGCTGCTGGTCGCCGCCTTCGCGACCGGCGCGCGCGGGCTGATGCCCGGGGTGCTGGCCGAGTTGCGGCGGCGCTGCCCGGAGCTGGACGTACGGCTGCTGGAGAGCGACCCGTACCCGGCGGCGGAGCTGGTGGCCCGGGGCGAGGTGGACCTGGCGCTGGTGCAGGACTGGCCGAGCGTGCCGCTGCCGGTGCAGGAGGGGCTGGCCCGGCTGGATCTCGGGACGGACCCGGTGGATCTGCTGCTGCCGGACGGGGACGATCTGGCGGCGCTGGACGCGGTACCGGTGGAGCGGCTGTGCGGGCAGCGCTGGATCAGCGTGCCACCGGGCAACATCTGCCACGACTGGCTGGTCCGCACCCTGCGCGAGGCCGGCGAGGAACCGGACGTGCACTACCAGGTCGGCGATTTCGAGACCCAGATCGCGCTGGTCGCGGCCGGTCTGGGGATGGCCGTGGTGCCCCGGCTCGGCCGTGGCCCGCTGCCGCCCGGGGTGGCAGCCCGCCCGGTGGCCTCGCAGCCGAGCCGACGGGTGTTCGCGCTCTGGCGGGTCCAGGCCTCCCGGCGGCCGGCGATCACCGAGGCGCTGGCGGCGATGCGGGAGTGCTGGAGCTCCCTTCCGGCTTAGCCGGCGAAGCCGATGACCAGCCACATGAAGCCGACCCCGGCGACGGTGCACAGCAGGGTGCTGCGCGAGGGGTGCGGGCTGTGCGCCTCCGGGAGGATGTCGGAGGTGGCCAGGTAGAGCAGGAAGCCGGAGAAGAAGCCCAGGTAGAGGCCGAGCAGGTGCTCCGGGATGGTGAAGGCCAGGGTGATCGCGGCACCGGAGACCGGGGCCAGCGCGTCGGCCGCGAGCAGGGTCAGCGCCCGGCGCCGGTTGTTCCCGTACAACCGGGTGATCGTGTACGTGTTGAAGCCGTCGGCGAAGTCGTGCGCGACCACCGCGATGGCCACCACCGTGCCGACCGTGGTCCCGGCCTGGAAGGCGGCGCCGATCGCGAAGCCGTCCATCACGCTGTGCCCGACCAGGGCCAGCGCGGCGGTCAGCCCGATGCCCTGGGCCCCGGCGTGGTGGGCGTGGGCGTGGTGGTGGCCGTGGGTGTGCTCGGCGTACTCGCCCTCGTGGCCGCGGTGGATGGCGACCGCGCGCTCGACCACGTGGATGGTGAGGAAGCCGACCGCGAACATCAGCAGTGCCTGCGGCACACCGTGCACCTCGGCCGGCGCCTGGTGGATGGCCTCGGGCAGCAGGTCGAAGGCGACCACGCCGAGCATCAGGCCGGCCGCGAAACCGAGTACCAAGTGGCGGCGGTCGCCGGTGCGCTGGGCGACGAAGCCGCCGATCAGCGTCATCAGGAACGCCCCGGCGGCGACCAGGACGGCGGTCATCGGGCCGCCTCCCGCGCCGGGTCCGCCGAATGGCCGGTGCCGCCGTGTGAACTGCCGAGCGCTCTGCCCATTCCTCTCCCCCTGGGGTCCGCCCGTGGCCGGGCCGACCGCCGACCGTACCGGACGGCCGTTCGAGGGTTATCGCCCGGGGGGGGGTGCCGGGGCCGGCGGGGTCCGGTCCTCAGCCTCGGTCCGGGGCCGACCGGGCGCCCGCCGGGTGGGCCGTCGGAGTGAACTCCGAGGCCGGGTCCGTCAGGCCTGTCCGGTCTGCTGCGCCCGTCAGGTCCGTCCGGCCGCTCAGAGGCCGGCGGCGAGCGGCAGACCGAGATGGGTGCGGGCGAGTTCGCGGACGCCGTCGCCGTCGATCAGGTGGATGTGCCGGTGGCTCTCCGCAGCGGTGAGGTTCAGGGCCTCGTCGGTGAAGCGGCCGGTGGTCAGCCGCAGGCCACGCTCGGCGGACTCCTCGGTGACGGCCTCGGCCAGGGTCGAGATCTGCTCGGCGGTCACCGGCGTGGCATCCCGGGAGGCCCAGACCACCCAGCGGCCGGGCAGCGCGCTGCCGGGGGATCCCTCGCCGGTGGCGACCAGCCCGGCCGGGCCGCGCAGCCGGACGCTCCACTCGGCCAACCCGCCCCGGGTGAGCAGGTCGCGCACCAGCTGGGCGAACTCATTGGCGGACAGGTCAGGCGCGGCCGGGACGGTGGCGCCCGCCCGGGCGGCCGGCTGGACGACCGTCCGGGCGTACGGATCCGGGGTGACGGCAGCGCCGAGCTGGCGCAACCGGACCAGGGCCTCGTCCTGCTCCGCGTCGGCGTAGACGCCCTCGTCGTCGCGCTCCTCGTAAGGGGTCCCCGGCGGCAGCAGCCGGGTGCGGGCCAGCGCGTCGCGGTCGGCGTCCACACTGAGCAGGCAGAGCGGCTCGGTCGCACCGGGCTCGCGCAGCCAGCCGTTGAGGACGACGCCGGCGAGTATCTCGTCGGTGTCGACGGCGTCGGCGGCCTGCAGGGCGCGAAGGGCGAGCCGGGCGACCAGCCGCAGGTAGTCGGTGGCCCGGTCCGCGGGCGGGCGCGGCACCGGGACGATGTCTCCGTCGGGGGCGAGCCGGTAGCCGCTGAGCGAGGGCACCAGGTCGAGCGGGGGCAGGTCGAGGTCCAGCACGGCGGTGCGGGTTAGCGGGCGGAAGACCGCCCGACAGGGGGCGGGGAGGTCCTGGGTGGCGGTCTCGGCGGCGGCCAGGGCCCGCTCCAGCAGCGACTCCACGGCGGCCGGCTCGGCCAGCCGGTAGGCGCGCCGGCACTCCTCCAGGCTCTCGTTGTACTCGCGCACGGCGCGGGCGCGGGCCTCCTCGGCCGCCTCGTGGGCGCGCCGGGACTCGTCGGCGGCCGGGCGGCCGGCCTCGGCCTGGCGGGTGCGCCACTCGCGCAGGGTGCGCTGGTGCGTCAGCCGGGCCTGGGCCAGTTCACGCTGGTAGCCGGAGTCGAGCAGGCGGCGGGACGGACCGCTCTCCGGGTCGGCCGCGGTCGGCTCGGCAGGGGCGAAGTCCTCCCAGCGGGGCTCGGGCTCGTCGAGGACCGTCGGACCGTCGGCCGGGTAGGGGCGGGGTTCGTAGTGGCGCAGCTGGCTCTCGAAGTCCATGGCCGAGACGGGTAGCGCGGCCCGCCGCAGCAGGTCGGTCAGCCGGTCGTGCTCGGCCTGGACGGTGAGCGTGCGGTGGTGGGTCAGGGCGGCGGCCCGGCCGTGCGCGGCGACTCCGTCCCCGGGGTCGGAGGAGCTGGGGTCGGCGGAGCCGGGGTCGGCGGAGCCGGAGGCGGACGGGCCGCCGCCCGGATCGCCGGCCGGAGTACCGGTTGGCCGACCGGGGACGGACGGACCCTCACCTGCCGTCTCCCCGCCCGGACGGCCGGGCCCGGGCGGGGAGGCGGCGTCGCCCGACTCCGGGCCCTGGTCGGCGCCGAGGTCGCGGAAGACCGAAGCGAGGAAGCCCGGTTGGGGGAACTGGGCGGTGGCGGCGCCGTCGGACTGGCCGTCTGCTGAGTACTGCATCGGTCGTCGTTCCCCCATGCTCGTCCGGCGCCTGCCCGGGGCGGCCGACCGGCCCTCGGCCCCGCCCCTGCCGGACATTGTCCACCGAACGGGCGCAGCGGTCAGCCAAGCCGGTCAGTTGGTCCGGGTGTTGGTGAGGTGCAGGCCGATGTAACCGACGTAGATCCGGCCACTGCCGGAGCAGTCGTCCAGGTAGTGCAGCCGGGGCGCGGTGCGGCCGCCGCCGATCCGCAGGTGCGCGCCCATGAACGCGCGCCGGGAGGCGTCCACGCATTCCGGGACCGGCAGCATCCGCTCACGTTTCCACTTGGTGTGGCTGAAAACCGTCCGGGACTCCCCGCGCACCGCCTTGCGGGGCGGGAAGCGGTGGCAACCGTCCGGGGTGTGCTCGCACCACTGTTTGAAGTCCCCGCCGGCCGCGCCGCGCACGGCCGCCTCGGCGTACTCCTGCAGGGCCGTCAGACCGTCCCAGGCGAGTCGGGCCCAGCCGGCACCGGCGCACTGGAGGCCGTCCAGGGCGAGCGCGGACTTCTGGTCGCCGGTGAAGGTGAGCAGCGGGAACTCGCCGAGCCTGGCCATGAGTTCGGTGAAGGTCTCGGGCTTGCCGATCCGCCCGGCGGGCTGGGCGGAGGGGCGGCGGCCGACGGCCGGGCCGGCGCCCGGGGTGGTGCAGTGGCGGCCGGTCAGGCCGCGGGCGCCGGTGCGGAGGCGGCCCTCGTGGCCGTCCCGGGGCTGGCCGCGGTCGCGCCGCTCCAGGCGCAGGGTGTGCCGGACCCGCTCCAGCTCGTCGGCCCTGGCCTGCTGCTCGGCGCGGTCCTGCTGCTCCTCGCGGGCGAGCGCGGCCAGTTCGGCGGCCGTGTCGGCAGCCGTGTCGGCGGTGACATAGGCGGTCGCGTCGGCCGACGCGGCCATGGACTGCCGGGCGGCCGAGCGGAGCTGCGGCGACGGGACCCGCAGCACAGGGACGGCCGCGAGCGGCGGCGGCGACGGCTGGTCGGCGGCCAGGCGGCGCGGCTCGCGGGCGAGCAGGCCGGCGGCGCGGCGGAGATCCTGTTCTATTCGGCCCCGGGCGAGTACCGGATGTCGGACGCCGTCCTGCCGGGAGGCCGGGTCGACCTCGGGCAGGTAGGTGCGCACCGCCCCGCCGTACACGGTGTGGTACTCCAGCGCGACGTTGAAGCCGGTGCGGGCGCCGGGGTCCAGTACGTAGGCGGTGGCGAGGCCGGGCAGCTGCTGGCAGAGCGGACGGACGACGTCCTCGACCCAGTGGTCGAGCGGGAGGTTCACCGGCACGCTGGCGACCACGGTGGGCAGTCGGCGCTCCGGGTCGCACAGCTCGTCGATCAGGCCGTCGACCTCGTCGGCCGTGATCACCCGGGGCGCGGGGTGGACGGCGGCCGGGCCGTCGGTGGCGTCGAGCAGCGGGAGCAGGGTGCGGGCGAGTTCGGGCACCGGCACCCGACAGGGGGTGCGGACACCGCTGCCGGTGCTGTGGGTCTCGGCCTCCAGCCGGAACCAGGTGCAGCCCTCTGCACCGGTGGCGACGGTGAGGGTGAGCTGCCGGGTGCCGTGCGGGGCCGGGGTGCGCAGGCGGCGGCGGTCGTAGCGGCCGGCGCCCGACGGGCCGCGCAGCGGGCCGTGGTCCCGGTCCAGCAGGACGCGGTCGCCCAGGCGGAGGCGCTCGGCGGCGAGGGGTGTCCCGGTGGGGGGCCTTCCGTCGGAGTCCTGCCCGCCGGGGGCGCGGAGGGCCGGTGGGGGTTCCTCGCAGCCCTCCTGCTTCAGCCAGGAGGCGAGCTGTTCGTCGGCCAGGGCGACGGCCTCGGCGTGCGGAAGCGCGGTGGTGACAGTCATCCGGTAGGGCATCGCTGGGCTGCGGGGGCCGGGTAGGTCGGCACCGGCGGGCGACGGCGAGCGGTCTGAAGTCATGCGCATACCTCCGTGGTGCGGGGTGGGGTCTGGTGTCCTCCATCGATGGTTTTCGTCCGGTTCGGCCGGATCCTTGCCCAGGAAACGCCACGGCCCGGAGCGGAAGTTCCAACTCCGGGGCGCGACACTACGTTCGAGTGAATCTACTCAAGCCGTCTTCCGCGTGGCGCGACTGCTCGGCTACGGAAGGCGACGGGGGAAGGACCATCCGGGGCGGCCTCAGGCCTCGGCGGTTCCGGCGCCGCTGCGGCTCCAGGCGGGCTCCGCGACCGGTACGGCCAGCGGGCGACCCCCGGGGGCGGCGTAGCTCGCGATCAGTACCACGGGTTCGGTGCCGAAGTTGCGGCCCTCGTGGATGTGGACCGGTCCGGCCTCCTCGACCAGCGAGTCCCCGGCCCGGCTGACCTCGACCCGCCCGTCGTACAGGGTGCGGGTCAGCGTCCCGGAGAGCACCACCACCTCGACCCGACCCGGGTGGTAGTGCCAGCCGGTGCCGGCGCCCGGGGGCAGGGTGATGGTCCGGACGAGGGGCATCGGGGGCAGCTTCCTGATCGACGGCCGGATCAGGCTAGGCAGGCCCTCCGCGCACCGAAACGGACCAGGCGCGATCTGGCCGAATATGTGTCCGGAAGGCAGTGCACCCGATGGGATCCCCGGGATCCGTGGGACCTGCGGGACCTGTGGGACCCGCGGGAGCCATGGGTCAGACCGGCACCTCGACGTAGGTTCGGCCGGCCGGGACCGCCACCGAGGTACCGCCGGTCGCCTCGGCCAGCCAGGTGTGGAAACCGGCCACTTCCGGCTCCGGCACGCCCACCTCGATCCGCACCCCGGCGGCCTCGTAGGCGAGGTCGCTCACCGCGTACCCGGCGGCCCGCAGGTCGTTCTCCACCCGCCCGGCGCGCACGTGGTCCGCCGTCACCGCGAGCAGCGCCACCGGCCGCCGCTCCAGCAGGCCGATCTCGTCGACCGCCTCCGACACCGCGTTCCCGTACGCCCGCACCAGGCCGCCGGCTCCGAGCTTGATCCCGCCGAAGTACCTGGTCACCACGGCGACGGTGTCGGTCAGGCCGCGCCGACGCAGCACCTCCAGCATCGGCACCCCGGCCGTGCCGCCGGGCTCGCCGTCGTCGTTGGAGCGCTCGCGGCGCTGCTCGTCGCCGACCACGAAGGCGGTGCAGTTGTGCCGGGCGTCCCAGTACTGCTTGCGGATGCCGGCGATGAAGGCCTGCGCCTCGTCCTCGTCGGCGACCCGGGCCAGGTGGCAGATGAAGCGGGACTTCTTGATCTCGATCTCGTGGCTGCCGGCCCGCCGGATGGTGAGGTACGGCCTGGCGGTCGGTTCCGGCGTGGCGGACATGGCGCGGTGGTTCTCCCGGGAACGGCGACGGCTGACGGCGCGCACCCCGGATGTCCGGGGCGGCACCGCCAGCCTAGTTGGCGCGCGGCCGGCGGGTCGGCGGTCAGTGGCCAGTAGCCAGTGGGTCAGTGGGTCAGTGGCCGGCGGGTCAGTGGCCTAAGGGTCAGCGGCCCGAGGGTCAGCGGCCGGCCAGGGCGTCCAGCTGCGCGCGGTCGAGGCCGGTCAACGCGGTGACCTCGGCCGGGTCGACGGCGCCGCAGTCCAGGCCGCGCAGCAGGTAGCCGCTGAGCGCCCGGGCGGTGGCCGGCTCGTCCATCACGTCCCCGCCCGTCTTGGCGACGTACGCGGCCAGCCGGGCGGCGGCGGCCGCCAGGCCCTCGCGGTAGAAGGAGTACACCGCGACGTAGCGGGTCGGCAGGTGCGCCGGGTGCATGTCCCAGCCCTGGTAGTAGGCGCGGGCCAGCGAGCGGCGGACCAGGTCGTGGTGGAGCTTCCAGGCGGCGTGCACCTGCTCGGTGGAGCCGGTGGGGATGACGTTGGTCGAGCCGTCGGAGAGCCGGACCCCGGTACCGGCCGCGGCCACCTGCATGACCGCCTTGGCGTGGTCGGCGACCGGGTGGTCCATGCTCTGGTGGGCCGCGCTGACCCCGCAGGAGGCGCTGTAGTCGAAGGTGCCGTAGTGCAGGCCGGTGGCGCGGCCCTCGGCGGCCTCGATCATCAGGGCGACGGTGGCCCGGCCGTCCGGGCCGAGGACGGCCTGGGTGGTCTCGATCTGGATCTCGAAGCCGATCCGGCCGGCCGCCAGCCCGGCACGACGCTCGAAGTCCTCCAGCAGCCGGACCAGGGCGGTGACCTGCTCGGCGTAGGTGACTTTGGGGAGCGTCAGCACCAGGCCGTCCGGCAGCCCGCCGTTCGCCAGCAGGGTGACGAGGAAGAGCTCCAGGGTGCGGATGCCGCGGGCGCGTACGGGCGCCTCCATGCACTTGACCCGGATGCCGATGTACGGCGGCGCGCTGCCCTCGGCCACCGCGGCGGCGACCAGTTCGGCGGCGCGCACGGCGGCGGCGTCCTCCTCGACGTCCGGGCGGGGGCCGTAGCCGTCCTCGAAGTCGATCCGCAGGTCCTCGATCGGCTCGCGCCGCAGCTTGGCGCGGACCCGGGCGTGCACGTCGGCGAGCAGTTCGTCGTCGGCGACGCCGAGGGCGCGGGCCAGCTCGACGGGGGTGCCTGCGTGGGTGTCGAAGGCCTCCAGGGCCTGGCGGCCCCAGTCCCGTACGGTGTCGGCACCGAAGGCGTCGGCCGGGACGTAGACGGTGTGCACCGGCTGCCGGGTGCCGGGGTCACCCGGGTAGCGGCGCGCCAGATCGGCGTCCACCGGGGCGAGCAGCGTCTCCACGGCGGCGCGGGCGGCGGCGGAGAAGGAGGCCCCACCCGTCGGCCCGGTTCCGTCGACCTCGACCTGCGACATCCGCACTCCTCCATGCCGAATCCATGCCGAACCTTCGCTTCAACAATTTGTTGAGGCGAAGGTAGCTCCGGCGGGGTCGGGCGTCAATGGTCGACCGAGCGGTGGACGGGCCGTGTCGGCGCGGGCTCAGTCCCTCCCGGCGGCGGCGTAACGGTCGCGCAGCAGCGGGTAGAGCTCGGCGACCTCCTTGGGGTGGACCGAGCCGTCCGGCCCCTTGCCGGTGATGCCGTACTCGCTGGTCAGCCAGGCGGCGAGGCGCTGCGGGTCAGGCTGGTGGCCGTGGTTGTCCATGTACGAGACCAGCGCGTCGTAGGCGGTGTCCTGGTCGAGGGGCGCGGCCGCCGGGCGGTGTTCGGGCTGCTCGGCTTGGACAGGCTCCTCGGCCGCAGCGGGCTGCTCGGGCTGGGTCGACCGCTCGGCCTGCGTGTGCTGGGCGGCGGCCGGGGCCGACTGCGGCTCCACGGTCGGCTCGGGCTGCGGGGCGGCCGGACGCTGGGCCTGCGGCCGGGGCGCCGGGGCGGGCACGGGCTCCTCGGCGACCGGGCGCGGCGGCTTGAACCACGGCGAGGCCTGGCCGGGCACCCGCCCGCCCGGGGCGGGGTCGGCCGAATGGCCGGTGGTGCGGACCGGGCGCTCGGTCCAGACGTTCAGCTCCTCGGCGCGCGGCTGCGGGGCGGCCTCGGCCGCCTCCCCCGGCTCCTGGGCGGCACGCAGCCGGACGGCGTGCAGCTTGGCCAGCATCGGCGCGGCGACCTCGGGCGACATCGGCGCGGCAGGCGCGGGGGCCTGGACCTCGGCGGAGGCCTGCGGCTGGGACTGTGGCTGGGCCTGGGCCTGAGCCTGAGCCGGTTCGGGCTGAGGATGCTGGGCCCGCTGTGGGTGCTGGGGTCCCTGCTGCGGGCCTGCGGTGGCGGCGGGGGCCGGAGCCGGGGTGCCGACGGCGCGGACCGCCGGGGCGATCGCCGCGGCCGCGCGGCTCTGCTGGAGCTGGAGTTCGAGCTCCTTGGCCTCCTTCTCCGCCCGGACCTCCTTGGCCTCGCGCTCGCGGGCCTCCTCGTCCAGCCGGTCGAGCAGCGACGGGTCCAGCGGAACGCCGAACTTGGCGAGCTTGAGCGGCAGCAGCGCCTGGATCGGCGCCGAGCGGCGCCAGCCGCGGCCGTACCGGAAGCGCAGCTGCGCGCGGTAGACCAGACGGTTCTGCTCCAGCCTGATGACCTCCTCGTAGGAGCGGAGCTCCCAGAGCTTCATCCGCCGCCAGAGCCGGAAGGTCGGCACCGGGGAGAGCAGCCAGCGCATCACCCGGACCGACTCCATGTGGCGGTCCGCCGTGATCGCCGCGATCCGGCCGACCGCGTGCCGGGAGGCCTCGACCACGACGACGAACAGCACCGGGATGACGGCGTGCATCCCCATGCCGAGCGGGTCGCCCCAGGAGGCGGCCGCGTTGAAGGCGATGGTGGCGACGGTCAGCAGCCAGGCCGTCTGACGCAGCATCGGGAAGGGGATCCGCAGCCAGGTCAGCACCAGGTCGAGGGCGAGGAGCACGACGATGCCCGCGTCGACGCCGATCGGGAAGGCATAGGAGAAGGCACCGAAACCTTTCTCCTGGGCCAGCTCGCGCACCGCGTTGTACGAGCCCGCGAAACCGATGCCCGAGATGATGCAGGCACCGGCCGCGACCAGGCCGAGCAGGCCGCGATGGGCCTTGGTGAGCGTTGGGCGTGCCATTACGTCTATCAACCCCTGGATGTCGGCCGCTGGCGTACGCGCCTCGGCTGCCGGGTCCCGCCAGTCGGGATGCCGGACGGCTGAGCAACCTCCGGGCTCGGCCCATCGGAGTTTACTCGTACGCGTGTTTCAGCGTTTCCGCAGGCTGGAGTGTCACAGTGTGGAGCACCCCGCCCGCCGGGGTCGGGCGGACCGTCAGTGGCTCTGCCCCGCCGTGCCGTTGAGGTAGGCAAGCACGGCCATCACCCGGCGGTTGGCGTCCTCGTCCGGGGCGAGCTCGAGCTTGCTGAAGATGTTGGCGATGTGCTTGGCCACGGCGCCGTCGCTCACCGAGAGCCGGGCGGCGATCGCCGAGTTGGAACAGCCCTCGGCCATCAGCTCCAGCACCTCGCGCTCGCGCGGGGACAGCCCGAGCAGCGGACCGGGTCGGCGCGAGGTGGTCTGCATCAGCTTGGCGATCACGTCCGGGTCCATCGCCGTCCCGCCCGCCGCCACCCGGCGGACCGCGTCGATGAACTGCCCGGCGTTGAACACCCGGTCCTTCAACAGGTAGCCGATCCCGCCCGTGCCGTCGGCCAGCAACTCCCGCGCGTACAGCTGCTGGACGTGCTGGGACAGCACCAGCACCGGCAGGCCCCGAATCTCCCGGCGGGCCTGGAGCGCGGCCTGCAGTCCCTCGTCGGTGAGCGTCGGGGGCAGCCGGACGTCGACCACGGCGACGTCCGGGCGGTGGGTCAGCAGCGCCTCCAGCAGTTCGGGGCCGGTCTCCACAGCAGCCGCGATGGTGAAACCGTGCGCTTCCAGCAGACGGATCAGGCCTTCGCGAAGGAGGTAGAGGTCCTCGGCGAGGACAACTCGCACGGCAACTCCAAGGTGATGGTGGTCGGACCGCCCGACGTGCTGTCGATGGCGAGAACACCGTCGAAGGTACCCAATCGACGCTCGATCCCGCGCAGGCCCGTGCCCCGCGAAGGGTCCGCCACGCCCACGCCGTCGTCCGTCACCGTGACCCGCAGGAACCCGGCCCGGTACAGGATGTCCACCCACACCTGGTCCGCCCCCGAGTGCTTGGCCGCATTGGCCAGCAGCTCGCAGATGCTGAAGTAGACGGCCGCCTCCACCGGGGCCGGCAGCCGGTCCGGCAGGCTGACGAACACCTCGGTCGGCAACGCGCTGTCCAGCGCCAACGCCCGGACGGCATCGCCCAGTCCGCGCTCGGCGAGCACCGGCGGGTGAATACCGCGGACGAGGTCGCGCAGCTCCTGCAGTGCCCGGGCCGAGGACTGCCGTGCCTCCGAGAGGAGCTCCCGTGCGGCCGCCTGGTCGGTGTCCATCAGGTGCTCGATGGTGCCCAACGTCATCCCGATCGCGACCAGCCGAGCCTGGGCGCCGTCGTGCAGATCGCGCTCGATCCGCCTCAACTCGGCCGCCTGGTTGCCCACCGCGTCCGCCCGGGTCTCGGTCAACTCGGCCACCCGCTTGGTCAGCTGGGCGTGCGTCGCCCGGCCGTCCTGGTCCAGCACCCGGCGGGCCGCCTCCGCGTACCCGCGCACCGCGAACGGTGCCACGAGTATCCCGGCGACGATCATGCCGATGCCGACCACGCTGCTCAGCAGGATCGACGTCATGCGCGGGCTCAGCGGGCCGTAGCCGCCCCCGGGAACCGGCCCCGCCAGGGTGTAGGCCGTGCCCAGCACCAGCAGCAGGACCACCGGGCCGGCCAGGGCGACGGCGAGGACGGGATTCACCACCAGCCAGGCCAGCTCAGCGCGGGTGGTGCGGTCCCGCAGGCCCCAGTGGACCAGCTGCGCATACTTCGCGACCACCTGCGAGCGGTGATACGAGTACCCCGTCCACCAGTGGCCGCGGTCGTCCAACTCGAGCTCCGGCCGCGGCTCGTAGGCCACCGGAAGACGTATGCCGTACCAGCGCTCCAGGAACCCGCGCGTACGGTCCGCGGTCTTGCGGACGTAGGCGGTGGCCACCACCGAGCCAGCCCCCGCGCCGACCCCGAGCGCGACCAGGGACACCCCGTAGTAGTACTCCTGGAACTGGGCCGTCAGCACGCCGGTGAGGATGGCCGCCGCCACCGGCAGCACGAACCCCGGGATCGCGGCCAGCACCACCTGAGCCAGCCGAGCCAGCCCCTGGCCGCCGGCCTCGAAGGCCGCCCGGGTCGCCGCACGTACGGACGTGCCGCTCGTACGAGTCACTGTGGTCACGCAAGCTCCTGATGCCGGTACCGATCGTCCTTCATCAGTGTTCACGAACGACCCGCTCGGGACACTGGCCATGGCACCCCAAATCCGAGGTGGACCTAGGACTACCTGCCGGTGGTCGGAGCAACACCTGCCGATCGGGAGAGTCCGGAAACGCGAAAAGGCCCACCCGGTAAGCCGGGTGGGCCTTTTCTGAAGAATTGTTCGGCGGCGTCCTACTCTCCCACAGGGTCCCCCCTGCAGTACCATCGGCGCTGTGAGGCTTAGCT
>NZ_JBIRFA010000041.1:0-66962 GCF_044327205.1 Kitasatospora sp. NPDC018058
ATTGGTGGTGCTGGCCATGCTGAAGGGATCTCCTGTCTCGCCCATCCAGACTAACCCGACATTCCGGGCGTCTCAGTCGAGACTGTCAGAGAGGGCCTGCACCGACCGCCTCCCCGACGACCTGCGCCGGGCGTTCCAGGGCGACAGTCACGAGTTCCTGCACTGGCAGGACGAATACCGCCGCGACACCGAGCAATGGGGCTCCAGCTCCTACACCGGCGGCTGAGCTGAGGGCGGCCGGCCCCCCGGAATCCGGGGGGCCGGCCGTCTGCCAGGAGGTCCTGCCGCCCCCGTGCCGTACCTACGTCACGGCTACTTATCCGTGACGGATTCGCGCGGCACTCGCCGCCGCCTACTGTCGGAGACACCAACCCACCTCCGACACCCACGGGAGCAGCGATGACCGCCTACGCCCTCGCCCAGGTCCACTCCGCCGACTTCTGCCCCGACATCGTCGAGTACCTGCAGCGCATCGACGCCACCCTCGACGTCTTCGGCGGCCGCTTCATCGTCCACGGTGGCAAGTTCGATGCCCTGGAGGGCAGTTGGGGCAGGCTCGGCCTCATCCTGATCGAGTTCCCCGACTACGAGCGGGCCCGCGCCTGGTACGACTCGCCCGCCTACCGGGACATCCTGGAGCTGCGCACCCGCCACATGGTCGCCGACGTGATCATCGCCGAGGGCGTGCCCGCCGGCTACCGGGGCGAGCAGAGCCTCAAGGAGCACTGAGCCCGTCAACTACCGTCCCGCAGGCTGCTCCAGCCGCTCGCGCCACCAGCCGACCGTCGCCGCGAGCTGCTCCTCCAGTGGCGTGGCCCGGACGGTGAACTCCGCCTCGTAGGCGGAGGCGTCCATGACGAACGGGCGGTCGAACTGGTAGCGGACCTCCCGCAGTTCGCGCAGCAGCGGGGAGAACAGGCCGGCCACGCCGAGCAGGACGGGGGACAGGCGGCGCGTCGCGACCGGGCCGGTGCCGGCCTCGGCGGCCAGGCGATCGACCATCGCGCGCACCGACGTGGCGGGGGCGGCGGGCACGTGCCAGGCGCGGCCCCAGGCGCGCTCCTCGCCCGCGATCTCGACCAAAGCCCGGGCCACGTCCGGCAGGTAGGTCCAGCTGTGCGGGGTGTCGGGGTCGCCGAGCACCGCGACCGGACGGCCCTTCAGCAGGGCCGGCATCGCCCGGGCGGCCAGGTGGCCGCCGTCGGTGACGCCGGGGCCGAAGAAGTCCGAGGCCCGCACCTCCACGGCCCGGATCCGCCCGGCCTCGTGCAGCGCCCGCGCCTGCTCCCAGGAGGCCGCCCGTACCCGGCCCTTGGGACCGGTCGCGGCGAGCGGCAGGTCCTCGGTCATCGGACGCTCGACCGGGCCGTAGCCGTAGAGGTTGCCGAGCATGACCAGTAGCGCGCCACTGTCCTCGGCCGCCGCGCACAGCGCGGAGCTGAGGGTGGGCCAGCGCTGGGTCCACTGCGGCAGTGGGGGCGCGGCGCAGCCGTAGATCGCGGCGGCGCCGCGGGCGGCCTGGGCCAGCCGCGCGGGGTCGCCCGCGTCCAGGGCGAGGTGTTCGACGCCCTCGGCGGCCTGCCCGGCGGGGTGCCCGGTGCGGGTGACGACCCGGACCGCGTGGCCCTGTTCGGCCAGCAGGCGGGCGGTGGCGGCCCCGGCGGGCCCGTGTCCGATGACCAGATGGAAGCTCACCCGCCCACCCTAACGGCGTACTTGACCAGGCGGGACACGCCGTCGGGCGGGTCCGGAAGCCCGCAGCAAATACCTGGTATGGCAAAAGTAAAAGAGGATCTATGCTGTGGGGCGTTCATGATCCCTTCACATGAAGAAGACAGGTTCCGCTGCATGAAGCTGCCCCGGGTGTCCGCCGTCGTCGCGGCCGCCGTCCTGGCCCCCGCCGTGCTGTTCCCCTCGACGGCCTCGGCTGCCGACGCCCCCCGGCCGACCGGGGTCTCCGGCCCTGACACCGCCTCGGGTTCCGCGCCGGACGCCGCCCCCGCCGAGGGTACCGACGGTCAGGAGCAGCGCGACCGCGCCGAGATCCAGCGGATCCTGGCCGACAAGGAGACCGGGCCCGGGGTGCGCGAGGGTGCGGAGAAGGCGCTCAAGGGCACCGCGACCGAGATGCGGCACTTCCTGGAGATCGACCTGGCCAAGCTGCACGGCGACGACATCCGGGTGAAGCTGTCCCAGATCATGGTCGCCGGCGGCCCGGCCGTGCGCGCGGCGGCCGGCAAGGCGCTGGACGGCGGCACGGCGGCCGTCGAGAAGTTCCTCAAGGAGGGCTGGCCCGCCGCCCAGGCCGAGGACGACGACCGCGCCGAGATCCAGCGGATCCTCGCGGACAAGGAGACCGGTCGCGGGGTGCGCGAGGCCGGCGAGAAGGCGCTCAAGGGCACCGCCGCCGAGATGCGGCACTTCCTGGAGACCGAGCTGCCCCAGCAGCGCGCCATCGACAACCAGGTGAAGGTCGCCCAGCTCATCTCCTCCGGCGGCCGCGCCGTGCGCGAGGGGGCCATCAAGGCGATGAACGGCAGCGACGCGGACATCACCAAGTTCCTCAAGGAGGGCTGGCCCGCCGCCCAGGCCGAGGACGACCGCGTTGCGGTGCTGGTCATCCTGGCCGACAAGAACACCGGCCGGCACACCGTCGAGGCCGCCCAGAAGGCGCTCAACGGCACCCCGGCCGACGTGGCCCACTTCCTGCAGGTCGAGCTGCCCAAGCTGCGCTCCGACGACAACCGGGTGAAGGTCTCCCAGCTCATGGAGGTCGGCGGCCCGGCCGTGCGCGAGGCGGCGGGCAAGGCGATGGACGGCAGCGACGCCGACATCCTGGCCTTCCTCAACGAGGGCTGGGCCAAGGCCCGCGCCCTGGACGAGGCCGCCGCGAACAAGGCCGCCGACAAGCCGGGTGACAAGCCCGCTGACAAGCCCGCTGAAAAGCCGGCCGACAAGCCCGCCGGGCAGCAGGACCAGGGCGCCCAGCAGCCGCAGACCGTCCAGCCGGCCGCCCTGACCGAGACCACCACCACCGGCACCACCGACTCCGGCACCGCCGGAGCCACGGGCACCACCACGGGCATCACCACCACCGCCGGCACCGGCACGCTCGCCGCCACCGGCACCGACGGGCTCGGCTGGGAGGCCGGCGGCGCCGCCGCGGCTCTCGCCGCCGGGGCCGCGATGGTCGCGATCTCCCGCCGCCGCTCCGCCCAGAGCTGACACCCCGGTACCTCCCCGGCCGTCGCCGCCGTCACGGCGACGGCCGGGGAAGCGCCCCGCCGCCGGGCCGCTCAGCCGCCGCCGCCCCGTTCGGCGGACCACCTGGCGATCCGCTCGCGCCGGCGCGCCGCGTTGGTGCCGTCCAACTGCCCCTCGAAGGCGAGCCGAGCCGCCGCCACCAGCTCCTCCGGTGCCCGCGGGTGCGCGTCGCAGACCGCCCACAGCGCGTCCTCGGTCTCCGCGTCCAAGGCCCAGGCAGGTCGCCACCCCGCGCCCGGCCAGCGCGTCGTCCAGCGCCGCCGTGAACACACGCCGCAGCCGCTGCTCGCCCGTCAAGCCTCAGTCCCCGTCCCCGCCGCTCACGCTCCGGCGCCGCCTACGCTGACGGCGCCGGCTGCGTTCGAGGCGCCGCAGCGCCCCTCCCGCGCCGAGCGTGACGGCCGCGACCGCGCGGACCCAGCGCGGCCCGCCGCGCTCGGCCCACACCACGCACCCGCACCCGGCGAGCGTCAGCACCAGCAGCCCGACCAGCACCACACCGACCACCACGGCCACCTCTCTCCCCGACCGGCCCACCCGGTTCGGCCGCGAACCTAGCACTGTGCCAGGATGCCCACCCGAAAGCGCTGATGATCGACTGAATCGACCCGAGGAGTCACCCGTGGCCACTGCCCGGTTCGCCACCCTGCACACCACGGCCGGCCCGATCCGGCTGGAACTGTTCCCGTTCCACGCGCCGAAGACGGTCCGCAACTTCGTCGAACTCGCCGAGGGCACCCGGGAGTACACCGACCCGCGCACCGGCGAGCCGGGCAGCGGCCCGTACTACGACGGCACGCTCTTCCACCGGGTGATCGCGGGCTTCATGATCCAGGGCGGCGACCCGACCGGCACCGGCACCGGCGGCCCGGGCTACGCCTTCGCGGACGAGTTCCACCCCGAGCTGTTCTTCACCAAGCCCTACCTGCTGGCGATGGCCAACTCCGGCCCGGGCACCAACGGTTCGCAGTTCTTCATCACGGTGGGCACCCCCACCCACCTCAACCGCCGCCACACCATCTTCGGCCAGGTCGCCGACGCCGCCTCCAAGGCCGTCGTCGACAAGATCGCCACCACGCCCACCGAGGACGACCGCCCGGTCGAGGACGTAGTCATCACCTCGGTCGAGTTGACTTCCTCCCGACCCTAAAGGACCGGGACTCCGGCCACGCATACCGCGTGAGGGCTTCGCCCTGCGCGTGTCGCCGTTGGTTGGCGCTTCATAGACCGGGCAATCCCGAGGTCTCCACGCCCTGACACCGCATGCCCTGCGGCGTTGAGGATGTTCTTCGCCGCGTTCACGTCGGCATGATCCCGGTGGCCACAGGCGGTGCACTCGAAGGCCGCTTGGCTCTCGCGGTTCTTCGGGTCCACATGCCCGCAGGCGTGGCAGGTCTGCGACGTGTACGCGGGGTTGACCAGCACCACGCGGGTGCCGGTGACGCGCGCCGCGTTGCGGAGTGCGAGTTCGAGCGTGTGCCAGCCCTTATCGAGGATGGCCCGGTTCAGCCCGGTCTTGGCTTTGACGCCTCGGCCGGGCCGTTCGACCGTTCCGGTCGCGCGGGCTGTCATGCTGCGGGTTCGAAGGTTCTCCAGCACCACCACCGCGTTGCCGGTGGTCAGCGTGTGGGCGGTCTGTGCGCAGAAGTCGGCGCGCCGGTTGCGGACGCGGCCGGTAATGGCGTTGATCTTCGCCAGCACCGTCCGGCGGCGTTTGCTGTCGCGCTTGCACCGGGCGAGCTGCTGCTGCAACCGGCGCAGTCGCTTCGCCTCACCCCTGGTGATGTATGGCCGGTCGTGGAAGTCGCCCGTGCTGGTGGTTGCGGCGACCTTGACGCCCCGGTCCACCCCGACGGCCGTCTCCGGCATCGTGTGCCGATCCGGTGTGGACCGGCCGTCTTCGACCAGGAAGGAGACGTACCAGTGCCGTCCCTGCCGGGTGACGGTCGCCGAACGAACGTCACCGCCCAGGGCCCGGGACCAGCGGAAGAGAACCCAGCCGAGCTTCGGCAGCTTCGCCCGGCCCCACTTGCGGCCGATCCGCTCCACCGCGATCAGGTTCCCGGCCGGGAACCGGAACGACGGCGACCAATGGGCTTTCGACCGCCACCGCACCCGGAACGTCCCGTGCTCCCGGCACGCCCGGTCCAGATCTCGCAGGGTCTGCTGCAACACGTGCGACGGCGCGTCCGTAAGCCACGGGAACTCCCGCTTGGCCTCGGCCAGCTCCGCGGCCTGCGGCACATAGTTCATCCACGCACCGCGCCGCCGGTACTCCCGACGCTGCTCAAGGGCGGTGTTCCACACTGACCGGCAAATGTCGCCAAACGTCTCGCACAACACAGCCTGATCCGCGGTGAGTTCGAGTCGGTACCTGCGGCCCGACAGCATGGGAGCACCCCCTTCGATAGCTGTGGCCAACGTAGCGCACGTCACTGACAGACGCCGCTCCGCAGCGGAGGGGATCAGGGATCGCCTATTACCCAGCTTTGAAGGACCGGGTTTGGGGAGTTAAATGATCACCCATTCCTGATTGGAGTCACTATGAATTCCGAGCCGATGACGGCCTTCCCGCCCCGCCCGGTGCTCGGCGTTCGGGCCCGCTATGTCTTCCAAACGGCCTGCGGCGATCTCGCGGACGCCACCGTGGACTTCGAGCCGTGGGAGGAGGGCGTGCACCTGGAGGTCGCCGCCGGCGCCACCGTGCGCGGCGACCCGGCGCCGGAGGACCTGGCCCGCTACCACGCGGCGCTGGTGGCCGGTGTCCGTGAGGAGCTGGCCGGGCAACTGCCGGGCGTCCCGGTGGCGTTGGCGCTGGTCGTGCACCACACCGTCGTGCACGACGTGGACACCAGCGAGCGCTCCTACCGCAAGGCGGGGCGGGTGGCCGTGCGCGAGGTGCTCGCGCACCTGGGAATGCCGGTGGACGGGCAGACGCCGAGCCGCCGCCCGGTCAAGCGCGGGCGGCGGCAGTAGGCCTGGCGGACGTCAGCTGCAGCTGGTGAACGTCGGGCTGGTGTTGGCGATGTAGAGGGTCGCGCCGCCGTTGGGGTCGGAGCTGAGCGGGACGGTGATGGTGTCCTCGGCGGTCCACGGCAGGCCGTGGGCGTCGAAGGTCCAGGTGCCGGTGACCTTGCGGGCCAGCAGGGCGAGCGTCACCCAGCCGTACTGCTGCGGCGGGACGGAGACGGTGACGGCGTTGTTGACGCTCCTCGACCCGCTCCAGAGGTTGGTGTAGTGCAGCGCCGAACTGACCGTCCCGGTCAGGGTGTTGCCGGGAATGCCCGCGGAGATCTGGGTGCCCATGTCGGCGCCGATGCTGTTGGACCAGCCGCTCTCGTCGGTGACCGAGAAGGACTGCTGGACGGTGCCGCTGGTGTTGTTGAACCAGACGGAGGAGACGCACACCCGCGGCAGCGGCGCGGCCGGGGCCTCGCTCTTGACGGCCCAGGAGCAGCTGGAGGGGTCCTTCTGGCACTGCTTGGCGGCATGGTCGACGGCCAGGTTGCGGGCGGCGAGCGGGAAGCCGGTGGACCACTGCTGGTTGACGGTGCCGTTGCAGGTGTACTGGTCGGTCCAGGCGTCGTCGTAGTTGGCGCCGAGCAACAGGTCCAGGCAGGTGTTGTCGCCCTGGTGGCGGATCATGAACGAGTCGTCGGAGCCCGGCGTCGGCTGCAGGAACCAGCGCTGGCTGGCCTGTCCGGCGCAGGTCTGCTGGCGCAGTGCCGGGGTGAAGAAGGCCAGGTCGATGCACTTGCCGGTGTCGTTGTTGACGATGGTGAAGGAGGAGTCGCCGGGGTCGACGTTCAGGTGCCAGTTCTGGTGGTAGCCGGGCGCGGAGTTGGTGACGATGTACGCGCCGTCGCTCATGTTGCCGTTCTGGACGTCGAGTTGGCGCCCGTTGCCGAGCGACTTGATGCTCAGGCACTGCTGCGGCGATGCGCAGGCGGTGGCGGCGGCGGTGGCGGCCCGGGCCGGCGCGGCGGTCAGGCCCAGCGCGACGCAGCAGGCCACCAGGGCGGCCGCGAGCAGCCGCAGCCAGGGCGCGGTACGCGCCGGGGAGGCGGTGGAGGGCACAGGGGTCCTTTCGTCGGTGGAAAGATCGGTGGAAAGAGGAGGGGAGGGCGTCAGGCGGCGGCGAAGGCCGCCTCCAGGCGCGGGACGTAGTCCACGAGGTCCTGCGCCCAGCAGCCGGGGGTGTGACCGCCGTGGCAGTCGGCGCCCCAGCCGGCGCCGTTGCCGTAGTCGACGTAGTGGTACGGCAAACCGAGCGCGTCCAGGTGGTCCTTGACGCGCTTGGCGGTGCCCTCGGCCCAGAACTCCATGTCGCCGGGGCTGCCGTTGCCGTTGCCGGTGTAGACGGCGATGCCGGTGTGCGCGAGCAGGGCCAGGCGCGAGGCCGGGTCGGCGGCGTTCCAGCGCCAGTCGGCGTTGAACACCGGGTACGGGGTGCCGAAGATCGCGTCGCTGGAGACGGTGGGGCCGAAGTCCAGGCCGCAGGGGTGGCCGTCGCTGGGCCCGCACAGCACGGTGCCGATGTTGGTGAGGGTGGCGACGACGGCGCCGCGGATGATCATCTCGTCCGTGGACAGGTCGTTGGCGCCGGACATGGTCAGCACCTGGCCGAACAGCTCGGGGCGGTCCTGGGCGTAGTGCAGGGCGCCGAAGCCTCCCATGGACAGGCCGCCGACGGCCCGGTGGCCGCGGTCGGTGAGGGTGCGCAGGTTGGCGTCGACGAACGGGAGGACCTGACCCAGGTGGAAGGTCTCCCAGTTCTGCGCCCCGGCGGCGGTGCCCTGGTCGAGCCAGTCGGTGTACCAGCCGCGCAGGCCGCCGTCCGGGATGACGGTGATCATCGACTGGGCGGCGGTCAGCGCGGGGTAGGCCAGCGCCGGGTTGCTCGGGTTGTCCGAGGCGCCGTGCAGGAAGTACAGCACGGGGTAGCGCTTGTCCGGCCGGGCGGCGTAGTCGGCGGGCAGCAGGATGCGGATGGTGTGCGGCCCGGCGACCTGGGGCGTGGTGACGGTGATGACGAAGTTGGTGGCGCTGCCGGTGGCGGTGCCGATCTGGGTCAGCCCGAAGCCGTCCGCCAGCGGCGGAGGTGCGGGCGCCTCGGCGCGAGCGGCGCGGACGGGTGTGGCGGCCGTCGCGGGTGCGGCGGGCGCGGCGAGCGCGAGCAGGCAGGCGGCCAGGGCGGCGAGGGCCGCGCGGGCGCGCCGGAGCCGGGCAACGGTCATGGGCGTCCTCGGCCTTTCACGAGCTGTCCGAAGCTCAGAGGTCTGTCTGAGCACCGACAACTCTGGCCAGGTGCCCCGGCCGTCCGCCAGAGCGCCCGGCGGCCCACCTGGGCCACTGGCGCATGTGCGCCACCGGCGCGGGTAGGCTCCCACGACCCCCGGCCAACGGCCCGGGGGCAGGACGCGGCGCCTGGGGGGCTTCGTGCACGACGTGCTGGATCCGGACACCGAACGCGGCCGCGTCTACCGCTGCCTTGTCGCCCAACCGAGGGCACGCGTAAAGGAGTTGGCGCGGGAGGTGGGCCTGGACGGGGACACCGTGCTGGCCGTGCTGCGCGACCTCGCCGACGAGGGCGTCGCGGTGGCCTCCGACACCGCCCGCAGCGCCGACGACCGCGACCACGCCTGGGAGGCCCTGCCGCCCGACCGAGTGGTCGAGACCGTGCTCCAGCGCGACGCCGTACGCCAGGCCACCGCCCGCCGGGCCGGCGCCGAACTGGAACGGCTCTACCGCTACGCCCGGCGCGACGCCGGCGCCTACGGCCCGCTGGAGGTGGTCGAGGAGCCCGCCGAGGTACTGGCCGCCGGCCGCCGCCTGCAACTGGCCGCCCGTCACCAGGTGCGGGTCATCGACGTGCCCCCGTACTCCGGCAGCAGCGCCCACTACGCCGACCAGGAGGTGCTGCAGCGCCGGCGGATGGCCGCGGGCGTCGTCTACCGGGCCATCTACCAGGGCGCCGCGTTCGAGGACCCGGTGGCCGGGCCCAACATGGCCCGGATGGTCGAGGCGGGGGAGCAGGCCCGCACCCTGGACGAGCCGCCGCTCAAACTCGCCCTCGGCGACGACGACCTGGCCATCATCACCCTGCCCGCCGACGACCGCGACGGAGTCGTCTCGCTGCTGATCCGCCCCTCCAGCCTGCTGCACGCCCTGGCCGCCGTCTTCGAGACCCTGTGGCGCCTGGCCGTGCCGGCCACCATCGCCGGCGTCGACCTGCGCATCGACGAACGCGACCGCCGCATCCTCACCCTGATGGCCAGCGGCGCCACCGACGACGCCATCGCCCGCCGCCTCGGCCTGGGCCGGCGCACCGTGGTCCGCCGCGTCTCCACCCTCCTCGCCCACCTCGGCGCCACCACCCGCTTCCAGGCGGGCGTCCAGGCGGCCCGCAGGGGCTGGCTCTGACGGGCATGCGGGCGGAGCGGCAGGCCCGTTCGGGCCCCGCCCCCGGCGGTCCGTCAGGCGGCGGAGATGGTGATCCCGAGCATCCGCGCGCCGGTCTCGGTGCGCGGCCGGTGGCGGCTGCCCGGCGCGAAGACCACGTAGCTGCCCGCCGGGTGCCGCTCGTCCCCCTCGATCACCTCGCCGCTGAGCACGTAGTAGCGCTCCTCGGTGTGGTGCACGTCCACCTCCGGCCACTCACTGCCCGGCGCGAAGTCGATCAGCCAGCCACGGGCGTACCCGGTGGCGGTCAGCCGCCGCCGCACGATCCCCGGCCCGACCTCGACCGGCTCCACGTCGTCGGCCAGCAGCGTCGTCTTCAGCGCGTCGTTCCCGTCGTTCTCGCTCATGCCCCCACTGTGGCCGCTGCCGCCCCGCCGCTCCAGAGTCCAGAAAGACATCATCAGGTACATTCCTGCCATGGACGCCTCTGCCGCGAACGCGGCCCGCCACCGGGTGGTGGCCCTGCTCGGCGCGCCCCAGGCGCCGTTCGAACTCGCCTGCGCCGCCGAGGTCTTCGGCGCCGAACGGGCCGGACTTCCCTCCCACTACGACTTCACCCTCTGCACCCAGGCCCCCGGCCCGGTGCCGACCACCCTCGGCGTCCCGCTGACGGTCGACACGGGCCTGGAGGCGCTGGAGCGGGCCGACACCGTGGTCGTCCCCGGCTGGCAGCCGCCCGGCTCCCCGGTGCCGCCGCCCGTCCTGGACGCGCTGCGCACCGCCCACGCCCGCGGCGCCCGGATCGTGTCCATCTGCACCGGCGCCTTCGTCCTGGCCCAGGCCGGACTGCTGGACGGGCGCCGCGCCACCACCCACTGGGGCCGCACCGCCCAGCTCGCCGCCGAGTACCCGGCCCTGACGGTCGACCGGGACGTGCTGTACGTCGACCACGGCGACGTCGCCACCAGTGCCGGGTCCGGCGCGGGCATCGACCTGTGCCTGCACCTGCTGCGCCGCGACCACGGCGCCGCCTACGCCGCCCAGGTCGCCCGGCACATGGTGCTGCCCCCGCACCGCGAGGGCAGCCAGCTGCAGTACGCCGCCGTCCCGGCGCCCGCGCGGGCGGACGAGTCGCTGGCCCCGCTGCTGGAGTGGGCCGAGGGGCACCTGGGGGAGCGGCTGACCCTGGAGGACCTGGCCGCCCGTGCCGGGCTCTCCGGGCGCACCCTGGCCCGGCGCTTCACCGAGCAGCTCGGCACCAGCCCCGGCCAGTGGCTGCTGGCCCGGCGCATCGACGCCGCCCGGGCGCTGCTGGAGCAGACCGACCTGCCGGTGGAGGCCGTGGCCGTACGGGTCGGCCTGGCCTCCGCCGTCAACCTGCGCCGCCGATTCCACACCGCGCTCGGCACCACCCCCGGCGCCTACCGCCGCACCTTCGGCGGAGCCCGCACCGACCAGCCTCGCGGCCACGGGCCAGGGGGCCCGAGGCGCTCCTCGCCGCGGCCGGCGCAGCGGTGACGGCCCTGCTCGCCGGACTCCCGCTGGGCGGCGCCTACCTGGCGCACCGGCAGGGCCCCGGCCGTGCTCACGTGGCTCGGCGTCGGGGCCGCCGCGGCCTTCCCACCCGGGCCGCCGCGCAGCGGCATGGCGCAGGCGACGGGCCGTCAGCCCGCCGCGACCGGCGGTAGGCCGCGCTCCCCGAAGACCTTCGTGGCGACGAAGGGCGCATCGAGTGCCCTGGGGAACCCGCCCACGACCAGCACCGTGACCCGGCTGCCTGTCGCCCGGTCACGGTGCCGCCGCCGCCCGGACGGTGAACCGGTTCGCTCGCGAAGGTCACCCGGCCTTTTCCTCGCGCACCGGTCGGTTGCGTTTGGATCACGGCGTGTCCGGTTTGTGGTCATAGGGTGGGAGTGCGGCGATTGAATTTGTTGGCACCGGTGTCATCGGACTCTCATAATGCCTGCTGAGACACGTGACGGACGGTCCGGAGACCCGCAGGGGAGCGGAATCCGAGAGTGGTCCGCGTGCGAAATCCACTTTTCCCCTGGGGGAGTCCTTTGTCCGCGCCCGAAAACGAGAGCGCCTTCACCGATCCGCCGCCGAAGCCGGCTGCGGAGCCCGCGCCCGAGGCCGTTGCCGTGCCCGTCGTCGTGCCCGAGGCCGTTGCCGCGCCCGAGCCGACCGCAGAGCCCGTTGCCGTGCCCGAGCCCGTCGCCGAGCCCGCCGTCGTGCCCGAGCCCGCCGTCGTGCCCGAGTCCGCGCCCGGTCCCACCCCGCGCCGCCTGCCGCGCGCCGTCGGCGTCGCGCTGGCCACCGCCGGCCTGCTCGCCGTCACGGCGGCCAGCGCCGCGGTGACCGTCGCCGTCGGCAAGCCGGACACCCGCCCGGCCGCCGCCGCGCCCGCCCCGACCGCCACCGCTTCGGCGAGTGCGAGTGCGAGTGCGAGCGCCACGCCCTCCGCCGTGCCGGTCCCGGTGCCGACCGCAGTCCCGACCGAGCCCAAGCCCGCCAGCACCGTCAAGGGCACCGTCAACGGCTCCACGCACGAGGGCGACCTGCGCTACTTCCTGCTCCCGATCCCCGACGGCGGCGAGTCGTACGGGCCCGTGGACGGGATGGCGATGACCCACGACGAGGTCTCCGCGATGTTCGGCAAGCCGGACGACATCGACACCCTCCTCAAGGACCTCGGCTACAAGGACGGTGCCCTCCGCACCTACCGGACGGCCGACGGCAAGGCCGAAGTGACCGTCACCCTGCTGCACCTCGGCTCCGCCGACATCGCCAGCAGGTTCGTCAAGTTCTACAACATCAAGTCGCAGGAGCCGATCGACATCGACGGCGACCCGAACGCCCATGGCTTCCGGAAGAAGCCCAAGAACGAGGCGTTCACCGGCTCGATGACCGGCATCGGCAGTCAGGGCGACGTCGAGTACACCATCGACGTCGAGGTGAAGGGCACGCCGGACAAGGCGCTGCTGAACGACCTGATGAAGCGCCAGCGCGAGTGGCTCGCCTCCGGCGGCTGAGCCCGCGCCCGCCCACCGACGCCACCCCTTCCTCCTCCTCTGGAGCCACTTCCGTGACCACCGAACCCGCGCAGCCGCCGCCCGCGCCGGCCGTCCCGCCGGCGCAGCCCGAACCGCCCGCGCAGCCCGAACCGCCCGCGCAGCCCGAGCCGCCCGTTCCGCCGCAGCCACAAATCCCGCCCGCCGCAGGTGAGTTGACCGCTGACCCCGACCTGCCGTCGGCCGCCCCCGCCGCGCCGCGCGCCCCGCGCCGCCCCCGCCCGGTGCTGCTGTCCACCTGCGCCCTGGTGGTGGGCGCCCTGGCCGGCGGCGGCGTCGGCTACGCGATCCAGGCCCAGCGCCCGCCCACGCCGCTGCCGAAGCTGCAGGTCGCCCGCCCGTCCTACCCGGCCCAGGTGGTCGACCCGACCGCTTTCGCGGCCGAGCAGCCCGCGCCGCCGGCCATCGACGGCGACCTGCGCAAACTGCTGATCAGCGCCCCGGACGGCAGCGGCCCCTGGGGCGACCTCCCGGACAAGACGAGCTGGATGTCGGCCGGGGACCTCGCCGAGCACAGCAGCAGGCCGGAACTCATGTTCAAGGACCTGCTGTCCACCGGCTTCCGGCGCGCGGTCGAGGTGGACTGGAAGAAGGACGACATCAGGTACCGCGTCCTGCTCACCCAGTACACGCCCGACCACTCCGACGAGGCGAAGTCCCGCCGCGCGGAGCCCTTCGCCGACGGCGCCAACGGCGGCTACACGGTGTACAACGTGCCCAGGTACTGGTCCGACAGCAACGACCAGTACTACTACGGCTTGGCCACCGCCAAGCGCGGCACGGTGCAGATGACCGTGGAGATCTTCAGCCCCAAGCAGGTGGACTCCGGGGCCCTCAAGGACCTTGCGAAGCAGCAGTGGGAGCGGCTGGTATGAGCGACGACACCGTGACCGGAACCCCGTCCACCCCGGAGGTCCCGGACGTCCCGGACACCCCCGAACCGGCCCCGATCGCCGCCGCGCCCGCGGCCCCGCCCGTCGCGCCGCCCGGTCCCGAGCAGCAGCCCGCCGCGCCCCGCCCCGCCTCCCGCCGCCTGCTGCGCGCGGGCGCCGCGACCGCCGCGGCGGCGCTGGTGGGCGTGGCGATCGGCATCGGCATCATCAAGACCCAGTACGACGACCCCGCCCCGGCCACCGCCGCCGGCCCCACCGGCGCGCCCGCCCCGACGGCGAGTGCCACGCCGTTCGGCGCCAAGTCCAACGGCAGCCACTTCGGCTCGCTGCGCGACCTGCTGCTGCCCGTTCCGGCCGGCTACGAACTCGGCCCGGACCATGGCGGCTACGGCAACGACACCGAGTACGGCACCGGGCAGCTGGCCGGCGAGCTGGAGGCCGAACTCCAGCAGATCCCCAAGGACAAGCGCGAGCAGCTCCGCTCCTACTGGGAGGGCCTGCACATCAAGGGCACCGGCGTGCGGACCTACCGCAGCAGCGGGGACGACCTGGTGATCGGGCTTCGGCTGCGCCAGTTCAACCAGCAGGAGGTGCAGAAGATCAACGAGTACACCGCGGTGTTCACCGGCGACACCGGCATCTTCCGCGTCGGCCCGCAGATCCCCGGCCACCCCGAGGCGCACTGCTACCTGATGCCGGCGCCGCCGTCCGCGCCGATCGACCACCTGGAGTGCTCGGCCGCCGAGGGCGACCTCCTGGTGATCATGGAGACCGAGGGTCTGGCGCCGCTGCCCAAGGACAAGATCGTCGCCCTCTTCGCCATGCAGCTCGACCGCCTCGCCCTCCCGGGAGCGTCCGTATGACCGACCAGCCCGCCGCCCCGCAGCCCGCGCCGGACCCGACCGCCCCGGCCCCGGCCGAGAGCCCGGCGGCCCCGGTCACCCCCGAGGCCGCAGAGTCCGTCGCGACCCCCGAGGCCGCGCAGACCCCCGGAACCCAGGAGACCCCCGAGGAGCAGGCCGCCCGGCGCACCCGCCGCCGCAAGGCCACCGTGCGCTGGAGCTGCGCCGTCCTGGTGTTCGCCCTCGCCGGCACCGGTGCCGCGATGGCCGTCACCACCCCCGAGCGCACCGACATCCCCGGCCTGGCCACCGCGAACGACGGCCGCTACACCTTCCCGCCCCTGACCCTGCCGCCCCTGCCCTCGGGCAAGGCCGCGCCGAGCACCAAGGGCAAGGCGCTCCACTACGCGGACCTGCGCTACCTGCTGCTGCCCGCGCCCAAGGAGGCGGGCGGCTCCGTGACCGCGCCGGTCTTCCCGGTGCCCACCGCGACCCCCTCGGCGTCGGCCACCCCCTCGGCGTCGGCCACCCCCTCGGCGTCGGCCACCCCCTCGGCGTCGGCCGCTTCCTCGGCGCCCGCCGGGACGGCCCTCGCCTCCTGGGTCCCGTGCGACGCGATCCTCGCCGAGCAGAAGGACCCGGCCAAGTTGCGCGTGCTGCTCCTGCAGAACGTGTGCCGGGCGGCCACCGTCCGGGAGTGGACGGCCTCCGACGGCACCCGCACCCAGATCCGGCTGCTGCGCTTCGGCTCCTCGGCGGAGGGCTGGGACACCTTCTCCAGCCTGCGCTCGGACAGCCCGGCCAAGGCCGCGCCGGACGCGAAGACCGCGCCCCATAGCGACTGGGACACCGTCGACGGCGTCGACGTGACCCTCAAGGACTCGCCGGAGAGCGCCGGCAAGGGGGTGCCGACCACCCGCCTGGCGTACCTGTCCGCCTCCGACGTCGTGGCCGTCATCACCATGACCAACCCCCAGGGCGTCCCCGCCACGGCGTTCCGTCAGGTCGTCACCCTCCAGTCCGACCTGCTCGCCTGACCGCCCTCGGTCCCCTCGACCCCGCCCGCCGGCAGCCCTGTCGGCGGGCGGTTCGCGTTGCGGGCTCCGCCCCGTTCGTCCCCGTCCGCGTGCCACCTCGCCCCGCCCGTACGCCACTTGGCGCGCCGGGGCCGGAACCCGCGGAGACGAAACGGTGACAAACCCATGGTGATTCCCTTGCCGATTCCGGTGTCTCCCGGGTTTACGATCATCGGCGCCCGTTGTACACACCACACAACCGGGCCAACAGACATGGGGGAACCGACAGATGAGCACACCGGCAGCAGGCGGATTCGCGGTCGACCACGCCGCGATGGACAAGGCGCACGGCACGCTGGTCAACCTGGCCCACGACTGTCCCACCGCCGGCGCCGTCGCGAACGACGCCACCGGGACGGCCGTCACCGCGCTCAAGGGCTGGGCCAGCGCCGGGGCGTTGAAGGACTCGCTGGACGAGTGGCACCAGCAGGTCCAGCAACTGACCGGCCGGCTGAACGCCAACGCCGCCGCGATGCAGTCGACCACGTTCAACTACCGCAACACCAACCTGTCCATCGCCCAGTCCCTCCAGGTGCAGTGACCCATGCTCGGATACGAGGACGTACTCGACGCCAACCCCGACGCCCTGTCCACCGCCGCCGCCCAGTGGCGTGCGATGGCCGCGCGCTTCCACACCATGCAGACCACCATGCAGCAGGACGTGCTGGGTGGCACCGGCACCGGCACCGGGACCGGTGCGTGGTGGACCGGCAGCACCGCCACCCTCGCCAACGCCCAACTCCTCGCCACCAAGGGCCAGATCGTCGACGCCCAGACCGAGGCCAACGCGATGGCCTCGCTGCTCGACGAGGCGCACACCGACTTCGCCGCGGCGCAGAAGCAGACCCGCGACGCCGCGGACGGCGCGGTCAAGGACGGCTTCAAGGTCACCGGCACCGGCACCGCCGTGTTCGACGAGAGCACGCTCGACCCGGCGACCCGCCGCGCCCTGGTGCACGACCCGGAGGGCCGGCAGTCGTACGAGGACGCCGCCGACAAGTGGACCAAGGCGATAGCCGCCGGCATCCAGGCCGCCACCCGCGCCGACGAGCGGATCGCGGCGGCCCTGCGCGGCGCCTCCAAGGCGAACAACCCGCTGGACACCACCTTCAACGGCAAGGCGGTGGGCGGCGGTGACGCGGGCGACGCGCAGCGCGCCTACGACCTGGCCACCAACCTGGACAGCCTCGACCCGGGCCAGCTCTCGCAGCTGCAGGACCTGATGAAGGACAAGGCGGACCACCCCGAGTTCTCCCAGGCCCTGCTCGACAGGCTCGGCCCGGACGGCATGATCAAGCTCGCCCAGAAGCTGGGCAGCCCGAGCGGCGACAAGAAGGCCGCCTACACCGACCTGCAGGGCGGCCTCACCCACGCCCTGGCCTCCGCCACCCAGGACACCAACACCGACTTCTACCGCCACTGGCGCGAGGGCGTGAAGAACGCCGGCTACAACAACTACGGCTCCAACACGGATCCGGTGTACGGCTACCAGATCCTGACCACCCTGATGACCAAGGGCGACGCCAAGTACTCCGCCCCGATGCTCGGCGACCTGGCCGACGACATCACCGAGACGGAGAAGAAGCACCCGGACGCGTGGAGCTACAAGGCCAGTCACAGCGGCGACCCGCTGGGCGCCGACCCGCTGGACAACGTGCTGTCCGTCATGGGCCGTGAGCCCGAGGCGGCCACCGCCTACCTGGACCCGAACGCGGGCGGCGGCAACCAGCACCTGCACTACCTGCTCAAGGACCGCAAGTGGCCGGACGGTTGGATCGCCAACCCCTACGCCGGCGTGGTCAAGGTGCCGGACCCGCTGTCCCAGAGCGGTCTGGGGGCGGCGCTGGAGGCCGCGACCACCGGCCAGCCGGCCGGTGCCCCGCACACCGGTCAGCACACCGAGGCGCAGGCCCGGATCATGCACGACACCATCACGACCCTGGACGAGGGCCAGGGCGGCAACAAGATCAAGGACACCCTGCGCCAGCCGCTGGCCAACGCCCTGGCGGACTACACCAACGACACCCACGAGATCTTCAACGGCCGCAACTCCCAGTACATGGACCACGGCAGCTCGGTGTGGACCGACGGCAACGGCACGGTGCACATGGGCGTCGGCGAGGACAGCCTGGTGCGGGTCATGCGCGGGCTGTCGGACAACCCGGACGCCTACGCCACCCTGCACAAGGCCGAGAGCGCGAAGATCGCCCAGGAGCTCTCCTCGATCGGGCCCAACCCCTCGCAGAACGACATCCAGGACGTGATGAACAAGGGCGCCGCGAGTCTCGGCGTCTACGACGCGATCCGCGCGGACGTCGCGATGGGCCAGCGCGACGACGCCAACCTCCAGGCCGACTGGAAGGCCAAGGTCGCGTACCACGTCATCGGCGCGCCGCCGACCCTCATCCCGTGGGTCGGCGACAGCGCCCAGCGCCTGGTCGACACCTGGGCCTGGGAGTGGGACAACCAGATGAAGGACCACAACAACAGCATCGCCAACGCCAAGATCTCCGACACCTACCTGGACGCCAACAACGAGATGACCCACCTGGTCAGCGGCTGGGCCAAGGACCGCGGCATGGACCCGGACAGCAGCATGATCCACGTCGTGGAGGACGCCTCCCACGACCGCCGCTCCACCAGCGCCACCACCGCCGGCCACTTCCTCGGCCGCGGCAACTCCTGACCCTTCGCCGCCGCGGGCGCCGCCACCCCACCCGGGTGCCGGCGGCCGCGGCGGCCGTCGGGTGCGTCAGGCGCGGTGGTACTGGACGGGGGCGTGGACCTCGCCGCCCAGCTCGGCGGCGGCGTGGCGGGCCCAGAAGGGGTTGCGCAGCAGCTCGCGGCCGATCAGGACGGCGTCGGCGCGGCCGGAGGCGAGGATGTCCTGGGCCTGGGCGGGGTCGGTGATCAGGCCGACGGCGGCGACCGGCAGGCCGGCCTCGTTGCGTACCGCCTCGGCGAAGGGCACCTGGAAGCCGGGCGCGGCCTCGATCCGGGCGTCGGGGACGAGGCCGCCGGTGGAGACGTCCAGCAGGTCCACGCCGTGCGCCTGGAGTTCCTTGGCGAGGCGGACGGTGTCCTGCGAGGTCCAGCCCTCGCGGCCGTCCTGCGGGTTCTCGGTGAGCCAGTCGGTCGCGGAGACGCGGAAGAACAGCGGCAGTTCCTCGGGCCACACCGCGCGCACCGCGTCGACGACCTCCAGGGCGAAGCGGATGCGGCCCTCGAAGGTGCCTCCGTAGGCATCGGTGCGGTGGTTGCTCTGCGGGGAGAGGAACTGGTGGATCAGGTAGCCGTGGGCGCCGTGGAGCTCGATGACCTGGAAGCCGGCGTCGAGCGCGCGCCGGGCGGCGTCGGCGAAACTCCGCACGATCTCGACGATCTGATCGACCGTCAGCTCGTCTGGGGTGCTGTGCTCGGGGGAGAAGGCGGCGGCGCTGGGGGCGAGCGGCCGCCAGCCGTGCTCCTCGTCCGGGGCGAGGGCGCGACCGCGGTCCACCCAGGTCCGCTCGGTGGAGGCCTTGCGTCCGGCGTGGCCGAGCTGGAGGGCGGGGACGGTGCCCTGCTCCTTGAGGAAGGAGGTGATCCGGCGGAAGGCCTCGACCTGGGTGTCGTTCCAGAGGCCGAGGTCGTACGGGCTGATGCGGCCCTCGGGGCTGACCGCGGTGGCCTCGACGATGATCAGCCCGGTGCCGCCGGCGGCCCGCGCCGCGAGGTGGGTGTAGTGCCAGTCGTTCGGGACCCCGGCGGCCTCGCCGGTCGGCGCGGCGCTGTACTGGCACATCGGCGGCATCCAGACCCGGTTGGGGATGGTCAGTTCCCGCAGGGTGTACGGGCTGAAGAGGTTGGTGCTCATGGTCGGACTCCCGGTGGGGTCAGCGGCGGGGGCGCCAGCAGCCGTTTGCAGGTGCGCTCTATGTGTCATGACAATAGTTGCACGGGACGATAAAATTCAAGAGTGACCGACCGCGGCCCCACCGCCCGGTCCGCCACGGCCCGTCTCAGCCCGTCTCAGCCCGCGGCGCCCGAGCGCAGGAGATTGCGGGCCCGGACGGCCAGGCCGTCGGCGCCGCACTGGGTGGCCAGCTCCAGGCCCCGGGTGAGCGCGGCCCCGGCGGCCGGGGCCGCGCCCAGCGCCTCCCCCAGGTCCACCAGGGCGAGCGCGTGCTCGTAGCGGGCGGGCGAGCGCTCCAGATGCCGGACCGCCTCCGCCAGCAGCTCGGCCGCGCGCGGCCGCCCGTGCACCGCGGCGCCGAGCCGCAGGGCGCTGCCGACGGCCGAGTCCGTCCCGGACTCCCGGGCCCGGCGGACCGCCTCCTCGGCGAGGCCACGGGCCCGCTCCGGCTGGTCGACGGCCACCGCGCGGGCCAGGTGCCCCAGCCACGGCGCCCACACCGTGTTGCGCCACCCTCGCGCGTCCAAGGCCGCGCCCGCGGCGGCCAGCGCCTCGGCCGCCCCCGACACGTCGCCCCGGGCCAGCAGCAGCCGGCCGTACAGCGTGGAGGCGTCGGGCAGCACCATCACCGTCGGGTACGGCGGCCCGAAGGCGTGCTCGCGCGCCAGCTCCAGGGCCTCGTCCAGCCGGCCGCGCGCCGCCAGGGTCTCGGCCAGCGCCCCGACCGCGTCCCAGTGCAGCGGGGAGCCCGGGCCGATCCGCTCGGCGATGCGCAGGGCCCGGCGCAGGTAGTCCTCCGCCTCGGCGAGGACACCGCAGCGGAACCGGAGCATGCCGGTCAGCAGGTAGGCGAAGCCGAGGTGGCCGCCGCTCCACCCGGCCACCTCGTAGGCGCGCACCGCCTCGGTGAACAGCTCCTCCGCCCGGTCGACCCGGTCGGCGTACAGGTAACTGATGCCCAGGACCCCGGGCAGCTCGAAGCCCCAGGTGGTGTTGGTCCAGCCGAGACAGCGCGGCAGCCGGCCGCCCGGCAGCGCCGACTCGGCCAGGGCGATCACCTCCGCGCGGTCGCCGCCGCGCAGCGTGAGGTCCCAACACCGCAGCACGGCCACCGCGTGAGCCAGGCCGTCGTGCTCGAACACGGCCTCACCCGGGGCCGCCCCGTCCTCGACGGTGTCGGCGAAGGCCAGGCCGACCGTGTCCAGCATCCGGGCGAACTCCGCGAGCCGCCGGGAGCGGCCCGGGCCGTCCTCGTCCTCGAACTGGAACGCGGCGAACATGAAGTGGGCGACCTCCAGCCGAAGCCGCCCCGGGCCGGGCCGGGTGCGCGCGGCCTCCTCGGCGCACAGCGCGGCCGCCTCGCCGAGCCGGTTGCTGTGGGCGAGCGCCTGGGCGAGCCGGAAGACCGCGTCCACCCGCAGCTCGGGGCCCAGCCCGTACGGGTCGGCGAGCGCCTGACGCAGCTGGTTGACCGTGGTCGCCGGATCGGTGAGCAACGCCGAGCAGCCCAGTTCGTAGAGCACCGGGGCCCGGTCCTCATCGGCGGGCGGCTCACTGATGGCCCGGCGCAGGCAGCGCTGCGCCGCTTCGGGCGCGCCGATGGCCAGGTGCTCGCGGGCCGCCCGGCGCAGCTTGTCGACGATGGCGCCGTCCCCTTCGGGCAGGATCTCCAGCAGGTGCCGGGACGCCGCCAGCAGGCCGAGGCCGGCGTTCTCGACCTCGACGGCGGCGACTCCGTGCATCCCGGTCCGGGTGGCGGGCGACATCGACTGGTAGACCGAGGTGGCGACCAGCGGGTGGACGAACTCCAGCCGGCCCGACGCCGTGCCGGTCAGCACCTGGTGCCGGCGCAGCTCCCGGATGGACTGGGCGGCGGTCTCCGGCCCCTGGGTGCAGATGGCGGCGGCGAGGTCGGGCCGGACGTCGGTGTCCAGCACCGACGCCGCCCAGGCGAAGCGCAGCGCGGTCGGACCGAGCCGGTCCAGCCAGTGCCGCAGCGTCATCCCCCGTGCCGTGGCGGCGAGTTCGCGCAGCTGCCCGGTGCTCTCCTCGACCGGGTCGAGCCGCTGGTCGGCCACCTCGCGCAGCAGGGCGGCGGTTTCGTACGGGTTCCCGGCGGTGACCGCCCAGACGTGGCGGCAGAAGGCGTCCTCGGCCCGCGCGCCCAGGGCCGCGCGGACCAGGTGCGCGACCGAGGAGGGCTGCAGCGGCCGCAGTTCGTGCCTGCGGTCGGCCCGGTCGGTGAGACCGCGCTGCAGCGGCAGGGCGTCGTCGGGGAACTCGTCGCGGCAGGCGAGCACCAGCAGGGCCGGCAGCTCCCGGGCGCGGACCGCGAAGCCCGCCAACCAGCCGAGCGACTCCGGGTCGGCCCAGTGCAGGTCGTCCACGATCACCGCCACCGGCGAGCGGAGCTGGACGAGGCGGGTGAGGACGAAGTCCAGCCCGTCGCGCACCCCCTGCGGATCGAGCCGCCCACCGGGCGGCCGCAGACCCGCCGCCGGACCGACGATCTCCTCCCACGGCCCGAAGACCTGCGCCCGCTCCGCGTCGGACAGGGCCGACAGCACCGGCCGCACCAGCTGGCGCACCACGTGGAACGGCTCGTGGCACTGCCGCTGCCCGCCCCGGGCGAACAGCACCGTGCAGCCCGCGCGCTTCGCCGCGCGCCGCACCTCGGTCAGCACCGCGGTCTTCCCCAGCCCGGCCGCACCGGTGTACAGCAGCAGCTCTCCCAGCCCGGCGTCGGGCCGGGTGAGCGCCTCGATCGCCTGCGCGGCCGAGCGGATCTCGGCCTCGCGCTCGTGCAGCGGACAGTCGTCCCGCCCGGCCCCGTCGCCGCCCCCGGCCTTCCCCTCGGCCACCCGTCGCCTCCCATTCACCCCGCCAGCGGCTTCGTCGCTTCGTTGCAGAGCGCCGAGGCTACTGCTGATCGGACGGCTCCGGTACGGGCTTGACAAAGCCGCCCAGGGCCCGACACGGAGGCCGACGGTCGGTGAGGACAACGGCGGCGCCGCCGCTCACGCGGGCTACGGGGCCCCGTCCCGCCCTCGGCCGGCTCGTCGTAGGAGGAGGTGCCCGCGTCCAGGAGTGGCTCCTGGGCCTTGAGGTGCGCCGGCCCCGGGAGAGAGAACCGGGGCCGGCGCGCGGAGCGGAGTGCTATCACACCGGGGTGCCCGGAATCTGGGCGAACCCCGAGCCGCAGGCAGCCGCCAGGTTCGACGCGTTGAACGGCGTCCCGGTGATGTTGCACACCGCCTGGTAGATCTTCCCGTCGTCGCTCTCCACGTTGAGGAAGAGCTTGTTGGGGATGTTGGCACCGCTCTCGGTGGCGGAGATGTCGGTGTCGATCACACACTTCGGGGCGCCGGGGATGACGTCGACGTCCACCCATACTCCCGGGTTCCGGCTGTCGTTGAGGAACGCCTCGCCCCTGCGGTTCGTCGCCAGGCGGAACTGGGTGTCCGAGAAGGTTCCGAAGTCCACGACGTCGGAGCTGAAGCCCCGCGCTTCCCGCTCGCAGTGGTTGCCGCCGTCCGGGCTCGCCGAGTGCCCGGACGTGAGTGCGGGGGTGGTGGAGCCGGGCCGAGCCGTCGAGCCCATGCCGCCCTGGGCGACCGCGGGCGAGGCCAGGAGGATCCCGGCGACCACCGCCCCGGTCACCGTGGACAGGTGTCTGAAACCGTACTTCATTCGTGAATCCCTTTCCTTGGAGGGGTGCGACGCCGGCCCGGCGGCTCCGAGGAAGTTCTCCGACCGGTTCACCGTCAGCGCGATCTCACCGCGAACGACTTTCAGTGGACTTCGGAGGTTTCATGGAATCAGGCCGCAACCCTTCCACCGGGCACAGGCTGCACACTCGAACGAAGTCGATGATCCCCAGAAGGGCGCGCGGGAGTCCACGCCATGCCGGAGCCGTCGCTCGCCGGGGGCACGGCGTTGCCCCCGAACGGATCAAGCGTCCGCCGCTACGGGGTGCGCGGCTCCACGGCCTCCTCGTCGGGGCGGACGACCGCCTTCGGCGCGGGCGTGCGCCCGTCACCGTGGCGTCCAGCGCACGCCGAGATCCATGGTGGGGTGGTGAACCGCCGGCAGTTGATCCGGCCCGCGTCGCCCCGCCCCGCCCCGCCCCGGCCCGTGCTCCCACGGGCCGGGGCGGGGCGCGTGTCGGGGCCCGGGCCCGTCCGGCGACAGGTCGGGCCGACGCCGCCGCTGCGCCGAACGGGCGAGGGCCGGTGACCTGCGCGTTGCGCTCGGCACGCGGCCGTCGGCGCCCGCCGGTTACGGTGACCGGACCGGAGGGCGCCGACGGCGCCTCAGCGGACCGAGCGAAGTGGGGAGTCGATGGCGAAGGCGGCGGGCCGCGGTCCGCGGAACCTCGCGCGGGTCGCGTTGCTGTGCGCGGTGGCCGCCCTCGCGGTGCTGGCGTTCACCGGGCTGCACGGGCTGCTGGTGCTGCTCGCCGAGTTCGTCGGGCTCGTGGTGATGGCCGTCGGCGCGTGGTGGGCGCTGGCCCACCGCGGGGTGGCCCGGGCGGTCGGCGCGGTGCTCGCGGTCGCCGCGCCGATCGCCGTCGTCGCGCTGGCCCTCGTCTCGGAGGTGCTGCTGCCGGTGACGGTGTCGCTCGCCCTCTGGTTCGCCGGGCTGACCCTGGCCCGCTCGGCGCTGCGGGCGGCCCGGCCGCCCAAGGCGATGCCCGAGCGGGAGGCCCCGGCACCCCGGCGGCCGGTGCTGATCATGAACCCGAAGTCCGGCGGCGGCAAGGTCGAACGCTTCCAACTGGTCCGCAAGGCCGAGGAGTTGGGCGCCGAGGTGGTCTTGCTGGACACCTCCGTCCAGCAGGACGTGGGGGAGCTGGCCCGCCGGGCCGTCGCCGAGGGCGCCGACCTGCTCGGCGTGGCCGGCGGGGACGGCACCCAGGCGCTGGTCGCCGCCGTCGCGGCCGAGGCCGGCCTGCCGTTCCTGGTGGTCTGCGCCGGCACCCGCAACCACTTCGCGATGGACCTCGGCCTGGACCGCACCGACCCCTCCACCTGCCTGGACGCGCTGCGCGACGGCGTCGAACTGCGCGTGGACCTCGGCCGGGTGGGGGACCTGCCCTTCGTCAACACCGTCTCCTTCGGCGCCTACGCCGAGATCGTGCAGAGCCCGCAGTACCGCGACGCCAAGACCGCCACCGCCCTGGACGCCCTGCCGGACCTGCTGCTCGGCGACAGCGGCCCCCGGATGACCGCCCAGGCCGGCGACCGGCGCCTCGACGCCCCGCAGGCGCTGCTGGTCAGCAACAACCCCTACGCCGCACCCGACGCGACGGGCCTGGGCCGGCGCCCGCGCCTGGACCAAGGCGTGCTCGGCGTCCTCGCCGTCCGCGTCGACGGCGCCGCCCAGGCCGCCGAGTTGGCACTGCTCGGCGTACGGGCCACCGGCCTGACGGTGACGTCGGCGCGCCGGGTCACGGTCAGCGCCGACGCCGAGCGGATCCCGGTCGCCGTCGACGGCGAGGCGCTGATCCTGCCCACGCCGGTCGTCTGCACCCTCGGCGCGCGCTCCCTGCGGGTGCGCGTCCCGCGCAACCGTCCGGGCGCCGACCCGGCCCAGCAAGGCCACACCCACGACCTGGACTGGCGCGACGTGGTGCGCCTGGCCTTCCCCCGCCCCTCGGGCGCCGCCCGGACGGAGGCCCGGCCGTGAGCGGCGCCGTCCTGCGCGACCTGTCCGCCGTCGACGGCGCGGTCTACGCCGCCGTCGCGGCGACCGACACGCCCGCGCTGGACGCGCGCCTGCGCAGGCTCTCCGCGGCCGCCGACCGCTCGAAGATCAACCTGTCGGTCGCGGCGGCGCTGACGCTGGTCCCCGGTCGCTGCCGCCGGGCCGGGCTCGCGGGTGCGGCGGCGGTCGCCCTCGCCTCGTTCAGCGCCAACATCCTCGGCAAGCAGCTGGTGCGCCGCCCGCGCCCCGACCGCGAGGGCGCGCGGGTGCGGGTGGACCGCCACGTGCCGATGCCGACCTCGGCCTCCTTCCCCTCCGGGCACACCGCCTCGGCCTTCGCGCTGGCGACCGCCGTCGGGACGGTGCTGCCCCCGGCCTCGGTCCCGCTGGGGATGTTGGCGTGCGCGGTGGGCTACTCGCGGGTGCACACGGGGGTGCACTACCCCGGCGACGTCATCGCGGGGGCGGTGCTGGGCTCGGCGTGCGCGTCACTGGTGCTGGCAGTGACGGTGGGCCGCCGGGTGTTCCCGTCTGTGGGGCAATGACCGCCCTGCTCGCTCTGGTGGGTGTTGCCGTCCTGCCGTCCGTCGCGCAGGCCGACACCCCCGGCAACCGCACCACCGGCCAGGCGCCGGGATAGCCTCCGCGAGCTGCGGCAACGTCCTGCCCAGCATCGTCTGGCACGTCGAGACGGTCTGCTTCTACGTCGTCCGGAACCAGGCGATCACCTACTGGGTCGCCGGCAAGACCGGCGCGCCCCGGCTCCGGCCGGCCGTCAGCGCCGTCCGGCCCCCGCCGGTCCGGCCCCCGCCCGTTCGGCCCCCGCCGGTCCGGTGCGCGGCTCGGCGGCGGACGCGCCGGCCGTCGTGGCGGGCAGGGCGGGGGCGGGCAGGGCGCGCAGGGCCGCGTGGGCCGCCGCCTCGCCGTCGCCGTACTGGTGGGCCCGGGCGGAGCGGAGGGCGGCGTCGAGGTGGAGCGCGGCCTCCTCCGGGTGGCCGGTGGCGGCGAGTGCGCGGCCGTAGAGGGTCTGCAGGACGACCCGGCGGGTGACCGGGAAGGGCGGGTCGGCGAGGGCCAGGCCGCGGGCGGCGTGGTGGGCGGCCTCCTCGGGGTCGCCGGCCGCCAGGCACTGGTCGGCCAGGTGCTGGCGGGCGAGGGCGACGAGGTCGGCGCGGTCGGCCTGTTCGGCCAGCGCGAGGGCCTCGGTCAGCAGGCCGTGGACCCGGGCCCGTCCGCCGTACCGCGCGCCGCGGCCGTACCGGGCGAGGGCGACGGCCAGGTTGGCCAGGGCGACGGCCTGCGCGGTGCGGTCGTCGGCCAGGGCGGCGAGGCCGGGGGCCTGCTCCAGGTGGGCGAGGGCCTCCTCGGGCCGGTCCTCCTCCAGCAGGACCCAGCCCAGCAGCGCGCGGGCACGGGACTGGGCGCCCGGGTCCAGGTCGGCCTCGGCGGCGGCCAGGCCGTGTTCGAGCAGCGGCACCCAGCCGTCCCGGACCTGCCACACGATCAGCGGCCACTGCAGGAGCACCAGGCGCCAGGCCCGGTCGTGCAGTCCGGCCGCGACCGCCGCCTCCACCGCGCCGCGCAGGGTGTCGCGTTCGGCGGCGTACCAGGCGAGCGCGCCCGCCCGGTCCGGGAACGGCCGGACCTCGACGGGCCGCCGGGCCCCCGGCGGGGGGACGCAGCACGGCTCGCTGCCCGGTTCGGCGGCGGCGCACGCGGCGAGCAGGGTGTTCACCAGGTGGTCGAGCAGGCGGGGCAGCGCCTCGGCGTCGTCCTCGCCCGGGCGCAGCGGCAGGCTGCGGGCGTAGAGGCGGACCAGGTCGTGCAGGGTGTAGGCGTCCCGGCCGATCTCGACGACCAGGTGGGCGGTGGCCAACCGGCCGAGCGCGCCCGCGGCCTGGGGCAGTGCGCAGCCGGCCAGCGCGGCGGCGGTGCGGCTGTCGAGGGTGGCGCCGGTGTGGGTGCCGAGCCGGTGGAACATCCGGCGGGCCGGCTCGGACAGGTGCTGCACGGTCAGCGCCAGGGCGGCCGCGACGCTGGCGTCCTCCACGTCCAGCAGGCCCAACCGGCCCTGCTCGTCGGCCAGTTCGTCGGCCAGGGCGGCCAGGCCCCGGGTCGGGCAGGTGGCGACCCGGGCCGCCGCCAGGCGCAGCGCCAGCGGCAGCCCGTCGCACAGGGCGGCCAGCCGGGCGGCGGCCTCGGGCTCGGCCGAGACCAGCTCCCGGCCCAGGGTGTCGGCCAGCAGGGTGACGGACTGCGGCGCGGACAGCTCGGCCAGCGGGACGGGCCGGGCGGCGTCCGAGGCGACCAGGCCGCCGAGCCGGTCGCGGCTGGTCACCACGGTGACGCAGCCCTCCCCGTCGGGCAGCAGCGGGCGGACCTGCTCGGAGGTGCGCGCGTTGTCCAGGACGATCAGCATCCTGCGCCCTGCGGTCAACTCCCGGTAGCGGGCGGCCATCGCCTCGGGGGAGTGGGGCATCTGCTCGGCCGGCAGGCCGAGGGCGAGCAGCAGCTCGCGCAGCACTGCGGGGGTGGAGCGCTCGGGCAGCGGGCTGTGCCCGCACAGGTCGACGAACAGCCGCCCGTCGGGGAAGTCCGCCTGCCGCCGGTGGGCCCAGTACACGGCCAGGGTGGTCTTGCCGACCCCGGCCCCGCCGGCGACCACGGCGATCGCCCCGGGGGAGGCGGTCGCCCGGTCGAGCGCGGCCAGCTCCTCCCGGCGCCCGGAGAACCCGCGGGGGCGTCGGGGGAAGGGCCAGGGCGCGGGCGACGGCGGGGCTTCGACGGCCGGGGCGGGCGGGGCGTCGGAGCGCAGCAGCGCCTCGTGCACCTTGGCGAGTTCCGCCCCCGGGCCGATCCCCAGCTGCTCGGCCAGGGCCCGGCGGGTGCGGTGGAACCACTCCAGTGCCTCCGAGCGCCGCCCCGCCCGCCCGAGCGCCGTCATCAGCGCCGCCACCAGCGACTCCCGCAGCGGGTTGAGCGCCGCCTCGGTGCCCAGCACCCCGGCCGCCGCCCCGTGGTCGCCGAGCCGACCGTACGCGCACGCCAGCTCCTCCACCGCCGCGAGCCGCAGTTCCTCCAGCGCCTGCGCCGCGCACCGCAGCGGCAGGCTCGGCGAGGTCCCGGCCAGCGCCGGTCCCCGCCACAGCCCGAGCGCCTCGCGCAGCGCCGCCACCGACTCGCCCGCGTCCCGGGCCGAGCGGGCCGACCGTACGAGGTGCTCGAACCGCCCGGCGTCCACCGCCGAGTCGGGCACCCGCAGCAGGTACGCGCCGCCGTCGGTCACCAGCTCGACCCCGCCGTCGGCGGCCCCGTGCGCGGCCAGCAGCGCGCGCAGCGCCGACACGTGGTTCTGGATGACCGTGCGCGCGTGCCGGGGCGGCTCCTCGTCCCACATCGCCTCGGTCAGCCGCCCGACCCCCACCGGCACGCCGGGGTTCAGCAGCAGCATCGTCAGCAGACTCCGGCGCTTGACCGACCCGACCGCGAGCTCCCGCCCCTGCGCGGCCACCACGGCCACCGAGCCCAACAACCGGAACTCCACCCACGCCCCCACCGCGCCACCAGCAAATATGACAAGCATATGGCGGCGGGAAACCTCCCCATCACAGAGCGTCCCCCCGCCCACCGCACCCGGACCGCCGCCGCGAAGCCGGCCGGCATCGAACTGTGGGCCCACCGCATCCCGGTTCGCGCGGCCACCGAAGTCGCAAATCGTTACATTGCGAACATTCAGGACCGGCGTCAGGCTGCGCGCGTCCACGCACAGAAGGTCGAACCGCCTTCGGAAAGGGTCCCCATGCACCCCGCCCTCAGCCCCACCCTCGACGCCGGCGCCCAGGTCACCTTCGTCCCTGACGGCACCCTCACCGGCACCGACCACATCGCCGCCGTCCTGCGCCACTGACCCGCCCCGCCGGTCGGTCCGGTGGTCAAACGGCTTTCCACACGGCGCCCTCGTCGGGGGCCAGGACGGTCGGGTCGCCTGGTCCGGCATCGGTCGTGCGGGCGGTGGACAGGACACGCTCCCAGGAGGGCCGTTGCGCCAGGAGGTGGTCGATCGGGACCGGCCGGTCGGTGAGGTTGAGTGTGACGAGCAGGTCGGCCCGGGAGCCGGCCGAGCGGGTGTAGGCCAGGACGCCGTCCGGGGCGTCGAGGAAGGTGAGGGGGCCGGAGCGCAGCGCCGCGGTGGTGCGGCGCAGGGCGAGGAGGTCACGGGTGAAGGACAGCGGGGAGGCCCGGTCCGCCTCCTGGGCCTGCACCGTTCCGCCGGGGGGGATCGTAATCGGGAGCCAGGGTTCAACTCCCTTGGAAGTGAAGCCGGCTGACGGTGAGTCGGAGTCGGCGGACCACGGCATGGGCGAGCGCGCGTGGTCACGGCTGAGGGCGGGGGTGCGCAGGCCCCAGGGGTCGCGGATCCGGTCGGCGGGAACGGCGGCGTCGGGCATGCCGAGTTCGTCGCCGTTGTAGAGGATCGCGGTGCCGGGCAGGGTGAGGAGCAGCAGCATCGCGTTGGCGGCCTGGGAGGGGCCGACCCGGGAGGCGACCCGCGGGTCGTCGTGGCTTCCCATGACCCAGGTGACCGCCGCTCCCGCGGGGACGGCGTCGAGGATGGCGCGGACGGTCCCGCTGATCGCCTGCGGCCGCCACGCCACCCCGAGCAGACCGAAGTTGATGGGCAGGTGCAGCTCGTCGAGGTCCTGGCCGAAGTAGCGGCTCCAGGCGGGCCAGTCGTATTCGTGGACCTCGCCCAGGGCGACGCGGTCGCCGGGTTCGCCGTAGGAGTCGAGCAGGGCGCGGAAGTCGCGGTAGCGAGGGTGGAGGTCGGGGTGGCCCTGGTCGTGGAGGTGGATCTGGCCGTCGAAGCCGCCCATCTCGCGGTGGTGGGCCGAACTCCCGTCCGCCGAGGGCGGGTTGTCGCGCAGGGCGGGGTCCTTGGCGATGAGCGGGGCGCAGTCCACGCGGAAGCCGTCGACGCCGCGGTCGAGCCAGAACCGGGCGACGTCGAACATGGCGTCCTGCACGGCGGGGTTGCGCCAGTCGAGGTCGGGCATGGACGGCAGGAAGGAGTGGAGGTAGTACTGGCGGGTCGCGTCGTCCCAGGTCCAGGCGCTGTCGCCGAACAGGGTGATCCAGTTGTTCGGCGGCGCGCCGCCGGGGGAGGGGTCGCGCCAGACGTACCAGTCGCGTCGGGGGCCGTGCGGGTCGGCGCGGGAGTCCTGGAACCAGCGGTGCTGGTCCGAGGTGTGGTTGGGCACGTAGTCGATCAGGACGCGCAGGCCGTGCCCGTGGGCGGCGTCGAGGAGGTCGTCGAAGTCGTCGAGGCTTCCGAAGAGCGGGTCGACGGCGGTGTGGTCGCGGACGTCGTAGCCGAAGTCGGCCATGGGCGAGGCGAAGAAGGGCGACAGCCACAGCGCGTCGACGCCGAGGCCGGCGAGGTAGGGCAGCCGGCGGCGGATGCCGGGCAGGTCGCCGACGCCGTCGCCGTCGGTGTCGAGGAAGCTTCGGGGGTAGACGTGGTAGATGACGGCATCGTGCCACCAGAGACGTTCCATCACCGGTCCGTTGGTCGTGGGCCAGCAGGGCCGCCGGTCAGTACGACTGGGTCTCGCAGAGCCACACCCAGTGCGTCGCGGCCACCCCGTACACGGGGTCCGGGCTGAGCGCGTCCTCGCGCCGGCAGGCCTCCACGTACTTGATGGCGTGCGGGTCCTCCGAGGCCAGGGCGCGTTCGGCGAGCGTGGCGTAGTCCTGGACCGGCTCGTGCGGCTGGTGCTCGCGCCGCCCGGTGCCGTAGGCGCAGCGGATGGCGGCGGAGAAGCGCACCGCGGCGGCGACGCTGGGCCAGTGCAGTTCGGCGGGCAGGTGGGGCAGCACCAGGCGGACGGCGGCCGGGGTGGTGAGCGCGTGCACGAAGGCCATCGGCCGGTTGTGGTCGTCCGTCAGGTAGCTGGTGGCGGTGGTGCGGGTCAGCCGGCTGAGCGCCTGCCCGGGGTCGCCGTCGGGGCGCAGGGAGTCGACGGCGGGGGCGAAGTCCGGTTCGAGCCACAGGGCTTCGAGCCGGATCCGGAAGATCATGCCGTCGCCCTGGTCGCTGCGCAGCTTGGGTACCGCCGCCCAGGCCTGCGCGAGGTCGCGGTCGTGGGGGGTGGTGGGGCTCTCCGGGAGCTCCTGGTAGCGGGCGGCCCAGTAGCCCAGGCCGCGGGCGAGTTCCTCGAGCCGCCACGGGGTGTGCGCCTCGCTGAGCATCCGGACGGCGTGGCCGGTGCGGATGACACCGTGGCCGCCGCCGGCGGAGAAGCCGGGCAGCAGGCGGGGCCACCACCGGGCCAGGACGTCCGTCCAGGGGGCGCCGGCGAGTTCGCGGCGGAAGAACTCCGCCCAGTCGCCCATCAGGCGCATGTTCCCCAGCGCCGGTCGCCAGTTGTCCTCGGTGATGGTGTCGAGGTGGCCGAACGTGTCCTGGTAGAGCAGTTTGCGGTAGGAGCTGACCCAGGACGCGATCGCGTCCGCGTGCCCCAGCTGCGCGAGGGCCTCCGAGGCCATGGGGCCGTGGTTGCTCACTCCGGGGCCGAACTCGGGGCCCGAGTCGTCGAGGAACTCCAGCGCGCCGTCCAGTTCGTTCACCGTACCCCCTTGGTCGATTCCCCTACATCGAAGGTGTTGTGACGATGTTTCAGCAACAACGCCTCCACGGTTTGGCTTGATCAATGTCATGCCCGAGATGATCGTCGAGTGCTCCACATCCGGACGGGAATCCTCCGAAATGTGCCGATCATGCCCGGACCAGGAGGGATCCGGATCGGGGTGGCGCAGCCGTGCGGCATGTTCACGCGAGCCTTGATCGGCCTTCACCTGCAGTGGCGGACGGTCGGGCGGGATCAAGACATGTCCGCCGCGATGTTGACTCTGGCATGTACCGGTAACTAGCGTCCTGCCTTGGCCCAGTCCCGTGCCCGCCGCCGGCCTGCGCACCGGCAGTCCCATCGCCGGTCCCGTGAGCCGGCGTTCCTGCGTCGACCGTCCGGTCGGCGTCGAGCCCCCACCGCCGAGGTACGAGCGCGACTGGCCGTTTCACCGCACCAGGCTGATCCCGCAGCATCAGGTCGATCCCACCGCGCCTTGCGCCGAGGCGCCTCGTCACGCCCAATCACGGGCCGCGCTCAACCGCGGACCGCGATCCAACGAGCCTAAGGGGACCCTTGTGATCAAGCACTCGTCGCCGATCAGCGGCATCGACGCCCACGGCGATCTCGTGGTGACCGCCGGGTACGATAACCGAGTCATCCTGTGGAACGCCGTGACCCGCACGGCGATCGCCGAGGCCCGCCACGACCACCTCGCCAACCAGTGCCGCTTCTCCGCCTCCGGCCGCATCGTGGTGACCTCCAGCAGCGACTACTCCGCGCGCCTGTGGTCGGTGCCGGACCTGCGCCTCATCACCGTCCTGACCGACCACAAGGACGACGTGGAGACGACCGTCGTCTCGCCCGACGAGACCCGCGTCGCCACCGCCTCGCGCGACCACATCGCCCGCGTCTACGACCTCGACGGCCGGCTCCTGCACCGCCTGGAAGGACACGAGGCGGACGTGCTGTCCGTCGAATGGGTGCGCGGCGGCGCCGAGTTGGTGACCACCAGCGACGACGGCACGGTCCGGCGCTGGAACCCGGACACCGGCGCCCTGCTGAGCACCATCGACCTCGGCGACATCGAGACGGACACCGTCGCCGTGCTCGGCCCGGACAGCTTCGCGCTCGGCAACGACGAGGGCGAACTCATCCTGATCGACCCCCGGGGCACCCGGCGCCACCAGGTCCACGACGCCGGCATCAAGCGCCTGGCCTGGGACGCCGACAACGGCGTCCTGCTCAGCTCCAGCTACGACCGCACCGTGCGCCTGTGGCAGCTGGCCCCCGGCGCCGACCCCGTCCACCTGCTGACCAGCGAGGTGCCCGCCGACGTGTGGCTGCGCTCCTGCGCCAAACTCGACGACACCCGCTGGGTCTTCGGCACCTTCGGCTCCAGCTACGCCGTCTTCGACCGCAAGGACGGCAGCTGGGACCTCACCCCCGTCGAGCCGACCCCCGGACTCAACGCCGTCACCCAGACCACCACCGGCCGCTTCACCGTGGGCGACAGCGGCACGGTACGGCGCGACGGCCGGATCACCGCCGAACTCGGCAGCTGCTGCAACTTCGTCACCCAGATCGGCACCGCCGTCGTCAGCGGCGGCCAGCTCGGCACCGTCTTCGACGCCACCACCGGCGCCGCCCTGTACCAGCACCGCTCCCCGCTCAACTGCGCCGCCGTGCACAGCGGCAGCGCCGGCGACACCCTGATCGTTGGCACCTACACCGGCGAGGTCCTCGTCCTGCGCGACGACACCGGCACCGGCCTGAAGCTGACCGCCACCCACCGCATCCACGACAACGCCATCAAGGGCATCGCCGTCCAGGGCAACGTCCTGTTCAGCGTCTGCGCCACCGGCGCCGCCGCCTGGCACTCCCTGCCGTCCCTGGAACCCGTCGCCGCCGACGAGCAGGCCCACGCCCGCATCGCCAACGGCGCCGCCGCCCTGCCCGACGGCCGCTTCGCCAGCGTCGGCCGCGACCTGACGCTGCGGATCTGGAGCGCCTCCGGCGAACAGCAGGCCGCGGTCACCACCCCGCACCGCAACAGCATCAAGTGCGTCGCCGTCGACCCCTTCACCGGCGTCATCGCCACCGGCGGCTACCACGGCCGCGTCGCCGTCTACGACCCGGACACCGCCACCTGGCTGACCGACGAGCGGCCCACCGTCGCCGGCATCTCCTCGCTCGCCCCGGCCGGCGCCCCCGGCCGCTTCCTCGCCTCCTCCTACGACGGGCGCGTGTACGAGATCGACGCCGACACCATCGCGCACTCGAAGCGGTAGGGGCCCGCGATGACGACGACCGACGAGACGACGACCGACGAAGCGACAACCGGCCGGGCGACATCCGACGACACCCTGCTGCGCCTGGCCAGCGCCCCCGTGCCGGTCGGCTCCACCCTGATGCAGCTGACCGTCTTCGGGCGGATCGGCGTCGCCGGCCAGGAGGACACCGAGGAGGTCGTGACCCTGCGCACGATCGCCCCGCACAGCGAATCCGACGCCCCGCCCATCGTGCGCATCCACAGCGCCTGCTTCACCGGGGACGTCCTCGGCTCCGAGAAGTGCGACTGCGGCCCCCAGCTGGCCGCCGCGGTGGACGCCATCATCGCCTCGCGCAACGGCGTCCTCGTCTACATGCTGCGCCAGGAGGGCCGGGGCATCGGCCTGGCGAACAAGATCCGCGCCTACGCCCTCCAGGCGGCCGGGCACGACACCATCAGCGCCAACCTCGCCCTCGGACTGCCCGCCGAGGGGCGCGACTTCACGATGGCCGCCGACTGCCTGCGCCAGCTCGGCGTCTCCGGGGTGCGGCTGATGACCAACAACCCGGAGAAGGTCGAACAGCTCACCGCCCAGGGCATCGTGGTCAAGGACCGGGTCCCGATCGGGGGCTTCCGCACCCCCTTCAACGAGGGCTACCTCGAAGTCAAGGACCGGCGGATGGGCCACCTCGGCGCACTCGGCCTGCCCCACCACGCCTTCCCCGCCCCCGCCCAGGGGGCCCGGTGACCCCGCACGCCCCACCGGAGGCGCTCCCGCCCGAGGCCTTCTCGCCCGAGGAACGGGCCGCGATGCGGCGCGCCCTCGCGCTGGCCCGGCGCGGCCTCGGCCTGACCTCGCCCAACCCGGTGGTCGGGGCCGTGATCCTCGACCGCCGGGGCCGCGAGGTCGGCCGCGGCTGGCACCGGAAGGCCGGGGGACCGCACGCCGAGATCCACGCGCTGCGCGCCGCCGGCCCCCTGGCGGCCGGCGGCACCGCGGTGGTCACCCTGGAACCGTGCAGCCGCCAGGGCCGCACCGGGCCGTGCACCCGCGCGCTGGTCGAGGCCGGCATCCGGCACGTCGTCTACGCCGTGTCCGACCCCACCCTCGCCGACGAGGGCGCCGAACTGCTGCGCGCGGCCGGCGTCGAGGTACGACCGGGCCTCATGGCGGCCCGGGCCGCGGAGGTCAACCACGCCTGGCTGACCGCCGCGGTCCACCGCCGCCCCCACGTCACGCTGAAACTCGCCACCAGCCTCGACGGCCGGATCGCCGCCCGGGACGGCAGCAGCCGCTGGATCACCGGCGTGCCCGCCCGGCGCGACACCCACCTGCTGCGCACCCGGGTGGACGCCATCGCCGTCGGCAGCGCCACCGTCCTCGCCGACGACCCGCAGCTCACCGCCCGCGACCCGGCCGGGCGGGCACGCCGGCGCCAGCCGGTGCGGATCGTCTTCGACCGCCGGCTACGCACCCCGGCCCACTGCCGGCTCGCCACCGACGGCGCCGCGCCCACCTGGATCGTCACCGCCAAGGAACCGGACCGGCCGCCGGACCGGCAGCGGGAACCGCAGCGGCAGCCGGAGCGCACCGCCCCCGGCACGTGCGAGCTGATCCCCGCCGACCCGGGGCCGGGGTTCCTGGCCGCCGCCCTGGCCGAGCTCCACGACCGGGGCATCCGCTCGCTGCTCGTCGAAGGCGGCGCCACCCTGGCCGGCGCCCTGCTGGCCGAGCGCCTCGTCGACCGGATCCTCTGGTACAGCGCGCCCCGGCTGCTCGGCGCGGACGGGGCACCCGCGGTGCGCGGACTCGACGTCCCCACCTGCGCCCAGGCACCCGGCTTCCGCGTCATCGGGGCGCGCCGGATCGGCGAGGACGTGCGTGTCGTACTGGAGCCAGACCCCACCGACAAGGAGGGCCCGTGACTTCCCACATCGTGCACAGCAACCTGGTCGACGCCGACATCAACGCCCTGACCGACCGGGCCGCCATGGGCCTGCCCGAGGGCTACGTCGAACCGCGGGCCGAGCGCCTGGAGTGCTTCGACCTGGTCGGCGAGTGCGACACCGCCCGGCTGGCCGCCACCGCCGAGGACGCCTCCCTCACCCTCGAACACCGCCTGGCGGCCGGCACCGTGCTCGCCCTGACCGGCGACCCGCGGATCCGCTGGGACGACCCCGCGATGGTGGACGTGCCCGCCGGCCGGGCCCTGATCGGCACCCCGGACGGCGAGGTCGACGAACTGCACCGGGACGCCGAGCAGTTCGGCGTACAGCGCTCCTGGGTGCAGAAGGAGTGCCCGCGCCACCCGGTGGAGCTCGCCGGGTTCCGGATCGCCGTCTACCCGGTGACCAACGCCGAGTACGCCGTCTTCCTCAAGAGCACCGGCCACAACGAGCTCCCCAGCAACTGGAGTTACGGACGCTTCGCACCGTCCGCCGCCAACCACCCGGTGCACACCGTCACCGCCGACAGCGCCGACGCCTACGCCGCCTGGCTGAGCCGGCACACCGGCCGCCGCTTCCGCCTGCCCACCGAGCAGGAGTGGGAGTACGCCGCCGGCGGACCCGAGGGCCCGCGCTACCCCTGGGGCGGCACCTGGCACACCGAGGCCGCCAACACCCTGGAGTCCGGGCTGCTGATGACCAGCCCGGTGGGCGTCTACCCGCAGGGCCGGTCCTGGTGCGGCGCCCTGGACATGGCCGGCAACGTCGAGGAGTACACCAGCAGCACCTACCGCCCCTACCCAGGCGGCCAGTTGGTGGAGGACGACCTCTACAAGAGGATGGGCGAGTACCGCATCGCGCGCGGCGGGGCCTTCAACCGCTTCCGCGACCTCGCCCGCTGCCAGCGCCGCCACGGCCCCTACCCGCGCTCGCTGTACGCGATGGGCTTCCGCCTGGCCGAGGACGTCCTCCCGCACGGGGAGGCCTGAGCGCGGTGCGCATCGTCCACCTCCACTGGACCGGCCTGCCGGTCACCGGCGGCGTCGAAACCCACCTCAAGGCCCTGGTCGGCCAACTCGCCTCGCTGCCCTGCGAGGTGACGGCGATCGTCGGCACCCCCGACTCCCCGGGCTGCGCACACCACCCGGCCCTGGACATCGCCACGCCGTCCTCCCCGGACCTCGACGCCGACCTCGCCGACCGGCTCCAGGACGCCGACATCGTCCACTGGCACAACCCGCAGTGGCACAAGCCCGACGTGGTCACCGCCCTCGTCGACCTCCTGCACAGCCGCGGCTGGCGGGGCCGCTTCGTCTTCGACCTGCACAACATCGACGACGACCCCGGGCAGTGGGCCTTCCTCGCCACCCTCCCCGGCACGATCGCGGCCCACTCCCCGTTCGTGGCCGGCGAGGTCCACCGCAAGCTCCCCACCGCCCGGGCCGTCACCCTGGCCCTGGCGCTGCCCCTGGACGAGGAACCCTTCCCGCTGCCCACCGCAGGCGGCCCCACCGTGCTCCAGCCCAGCCGGATGACCCGCTGGAAGGGCTCCCACCTCAGCCTGGAGGCCTCGCTGACCCTGCTGGACGAAGGCGCCGACCTGCACTTCGTCCACGCCGGCACCCGGCACCTGATCTGGCCGCCGGGCATCCCCGACACCCTGATGCAGCGCGCCGAGACCTGGCGCGACAAGGGCCGGGTGCACTTCACCCACTACCGCCCCGAGCAGAGCTGGTCCGCCATCCGCGCCGCCGACGTGATCGTCCATCCGACCATCGACCGCGGCACCCACGGCGAGCCCTTCTCGCTCTCCGTCGCCCAGGCCGTCATCTGCCACCGCCGCGTCATCGCCAGCGACTCCGGCAACCTGCCGACGCTGCTGGCCGGTTACTCGGCGGCCACCATCGTGCCCGCCGGCGACGCCCGGGCACTGACCGACGCGCTGCGCCGCGCCCTGGGCGCACCCGCCCACACACCGACCCCCGACGACCTGGCCCTGGCCGAGAGGCTGCGGCAGTCCTTCGCCGCCGCCGGCCGCCACCACCTCTCCCTCTACCGCACCCTCACCACCACGACCTGACCCGGAGGCCCCCCGTGCCCACCCCCATCATCCTGGACTGCGACCCCGGCCACGACGACGCCATGGCCATCCTGCTGGCCGTCGGCGACCCCCGCGTCGAACTCAAAGCCGTCACCACCAGCGCCGGCAACCAGACCGTCGACAAGACCGCGATGAACGCCCGACGCATGTGCTCCCTCGCCAAGGCCTTCGACATCCCCGTCGCCGCCGGCTACCCCAAGCCGCTCACCGGCAGCCTGCTGATCGGCGACGACGTCCACGGCGAGACCGGCCTGGACGGCTGGGACTTCCCCGAGCCCGAGGTCCCGCTGCACTCCGCCCACGCCGTCGACCTCATCCACGACCTGCTCGTCGACAGCCCCGAGCCCATCACCCTCGTGGTCACCGGCCCGCAGACCAACATCGCCGGCCTCTTCGCCCGCCACCCCGGGGACAAGGCGAAGATCAAGGAGATCGTCTGCATGGGCGGCGCCACCCACCGCGGCAACACCCAGCCCTACGCCGAGTACAACATCCTCGTCGACCCCGAAGCCGCCCACGAAGTCCTCCACAGCGGCGTCCCGATGACCTACTGCGGCCTCAACGTCACCCACCAGGCCCCCGTCACCGCCGAGGTCATGCAGCGCATCCTCGACGTCGACACCCACATCAGCAAGGTCTCCGCCTCCCTGCTGGGATTCCGCTCCAGCACCTACGACCAGATCTGGGACCTGCCCGACGCCCCGCTGCACGATCCGGTCGCCATCGCCCGCGTCCTCGACCCGACCCTCGTCGAATGCGTCGAGGCCCCGGTCTCCATCGAGCTGCGCGGGGAGTTCACCCGCGGCGCGACCGTGATCGACCTGTACGGTGTCACCGGACGCACCCCCAACGCCAAGGTGGCGACCCACCTGGACACCGAGCGGTTCTGGGACGTCTTCATGAAGGCACTCACCGCTCTGGGCTGACCCGATGACACCCCATGGAGGCTGACCGCCGTGCACGCTTCTCCCGGACTGACCCCCGGCCCCCGCCTGCTCACCGCACTCGCCGGAGCTCAGCTGCTGGTGGCGCTCGACTTCTCCATCATCTACGTCGCGCTCCCCGACATCGGGGGAAGCCTGCACTTCTCCACCATCGCCCTGCAGTGGATCGTCAGCGCCTACGCCATCTTCTTCGCCGGCTGCCTGTTACTGGGCGGCCAGCTGGCCGACGCCTTCGGCCCCGGCCGGATCTTCCTCGCCGCCCAACTCCTGTTCGCCGCCTCCTCGATCGGCGCCGCCCTCTCCGACTCCGCCGCCCCGCTCATCGCCGCCCGCGTCGGACAGGGCGTCGCCGCGGCCCTGCTCGTGCCCGCCACCCTCGGCCTGCTCAGCGCCGCCTACCCGGCCGGCCCCGCCCGCGACCGCGCCGTCAGCGTCTGGGGCACCACCGGGGCGGTCGGCCTCGCCCTCGGCGTCACGGCCGGCGGCGGCATCCTCGCCGCCGCCTCCTGGCCCTGGATCTTCTGGATCAACCTCCCCATCACCGCCGTCTGCCTGCTGGCCGCCGGCCGCGCCCTCGGCCCCACCGAGGGCCGCACCCACACCCCCGTCGCCACCTCGGCCACCTTCTCCGCCTGCGTCACCGTCGTCGCCGTCGTGCTGGCCTTCACCGAACTCTCCCGCAGCGACCCGTCCGCGCCGGTCATGGCCGCCTCCATCGTCACGGCCCTCGCCGCCGGTGCCCTCCTCGTCCACAGCCAGCGCCGCCGCCGCCCGCTGGTGCCCGCCTCCCTGCTGCGTGTGCGCACCCTCCAAGTCGCCTGCGTCGTCGCCGCGTTGTACATGGCCAGCTTCGGCGCCGAGTTCTACCTGGTCACCCTCTACCTCCAGGACGTGCGCGACTACAGCGCCCTCGCCGCCGGCATCGCCTTCCTGCCGCTGGCCGCCACCATCGTCGTCGGCAACACCCTCGCCGGCCGCCTGGCCGGCCGCATCCCGCTGAGCCGCCTGCTGGCGACCGCCTTCGTCACCGGCGCCGCCGGACTGGCCGTCCTCGCCGTGGCCGTCGGCCTGCACAGCGGCTACGCCACCGGCATCCTGCCCGGCCTGCTGCTCAGCGGCCTGGGCCAGGGCATGGCCTTCACCGGCATGTTCATCACCGGCACCCGCGACCTGCCGCCGCAGAGCAACAGCACCGGCAGCGCCCTGGTGACCACCGCGCAGTACACCGGGGGCTCCGTCGGCCTGGCCGTCCTCGTCCTGCTGCACGGCGAACACCCCGCCACCGCCGACTTCACCCGCACCTTCCTCGTCACCGCCGCCGTCGCCACCGCGGCCGCACCCCTGGCGCTCGCCCTCCTCGCACGCGACGCCCACGCGCCCACCACCGAACAGCACCCCGCCACCGAACAGCACCCCACCACCCCCTCAAAGACCAGGGCCGGAGGACAGCAATGAACCGCTCCCACCTGCTCAACCGAGCCGAACTCCCCACCGACGTCCAGCAGACGGTGTCCGGCTTCGAGAAGGACTACGACACCTACTTCGGCCACCTCGTGCACTTCAGCGCCCCGACCCTGGCCGCGCTGCACCGCACCGGCCCGCTGCCCGACACCGTACGGGTCGCCTCCGCCGAACGCCCCGCCATCGCCGACAAGATGGCGACCATCGCCGAGATCGCCAACCTCCCCGCCCAACAGGGGGCCGACCGCGCCCGCTACTTACGGGCCCTGCTCGACATCTACGCCCTGCTGCCCGTCCAGGCCGCCCAGCGCGCCGCCGAACCCGGCACCGTCGTGATAGCCCCCGAACGCGAGGGCCGCATCCTGGCCGAACACCTCGGCGTCACCGACCAGCACCGGCGCTGGACCCCGCAGGCCAAGCGCATACCGCTGGCCGACGGACTGATCGTCGGCGTCGACGAATGGCTGCCCTCCCAGGCCGAGAAGGTCGTCATCATCGACGGCGTCGTGGCCAGCGGCGTCACCCTGATGGCCATGATGCGACTCGCCCTGCGACCCGGCGCCACCGTCGACGTCTTCACCTGCCACTCCACCCACCAGGGCGCCCTCGCCCTGGCCCGGCACGCCGAACAGCTGGGCCTGCGGCTGACCCTCCACGTCGGCCACATATCCGGGGTCCTGAACCACAAGTTCTACGCGGTGAGCCCCGACGACGACGGCGAGCTGGTCCTCGGCGACGTCGGGGACACCATCGCCCCCGTGGCCGCGACCGTCCCACCCCAGGGCGCCAGGCCATGACCCCCGCCGACGCCGACAGCCCGAGCAGACCCAGACCCCCCTCGACCGGCCCGGCCGGCGCCCTCGACCGCCACTTCGAACTCAGCGCCCGCGGCACCACCTGGCGCCGCGAGATCCTCGCCGGCGCCTCCACCTTCCTGGCGCTGTCCTACATCGTCATCGTCAACCCGGCCATCCTCGGCCAGGCCGGCATCCCGCGCACCGCCGCCTTCCTCGCCACCGCGGCCGTCGGCGGCCTCGCCACCATCGCCATGGGCCTGTGGGCCCGCCTGCCCTTCGCCGTGGCCCCCGGCATGGAGATGAACTCCGTCATCGCCTTCTCCGTGGTCGGCACCCTCGCCTACACCTGGCCCCAGGCCCTCGGCATGGTGTTCTGGTCCGGCGTCGCCATGCTCGTCGTCTCCCTGCTGCGCGTGCGCGAAGCCGTCATCAACGCCATCCCCGCCGAACTGCGCTCGGCCCTCGCCGCCGCCGTCGCGGCGTTCATCGGCCTGATCGGCCTGCAGATCGCCCACGTCGTACGCACCTCCGGCGGACACCTGGCCGGCGCCGGCGACTGGACGGGCGCACCCGCGATCGCCCTCTACACCGGCCTGGCCACGGCGCTCCTCCTGGACCACTACGGCGCCAAGGCCCCAGGGCCTGTCCGGCGGATCTTGCCGGGCCCGACAAGATCCGCCGGACAGGCCCTGGCCGTCCCGGCCGGCATCCTCACCTCCGCCCTGGTCTGCGCGGCCGGCGGCGTCGGCGTCGCCCACCTCGGCCACGGCCTCGACGGCAGCGGCGCCGCCCTGTTCCGCCTCGACCTGACGGTGATCGCCGACCCCGGCGCCTGGGGCGTCATCCTGGTGCTCTTCGCCCTGGACTTCTTCGGCAGCATCGCCAAAATCGTCGGCCTGACCGCCCACACCCCCCTCCAGGACCGGGCCGGGAAGGTCCCCGGCATGCGCCAGGCCCTGCTGGTCGACGCCGGCGCCACCATCGCCGGCTCCACCACCGGCTCCTCCAGCTTCGTGGCGTTCGTGGAGAGCGCCGTCGGCATCCGCGCCGGCGCCCGCAGCGGCCTCTCGGCCGTCACCACCGGACTCCTGCTGCTCCTGTGCCTCTTCTTCGCCCCGGTCCTCGCCCACGTCCCCGTCGAGGCCACCGCCGGCGCCCTGGTCTTCGTCGCGATCAAGATGCTCACCGCACTGCGCCCCGCCCGCGGCGAGCGCCTCACCCTGGCCACAACCGCCGTCGCGGCCGCCGTCACCGTCGCCACCCTGGCCATCGACCAGGCCATGGCCGCCGCCTTCGCCACCAGCGCCCTGCTACGCGCCGCCGGCCGAAGACCCCTCCACCCGGCGCTGTGGGCGACCACCCTCGTACTCGCCGCCAGTATCCTCCTCCAGTACCTCCAGTTCTAACACCTCCAGTCCTGACATACCGTCAACAAGCGCCACCGGGAGGCCCCATGCCCCATGACGACCAGACCCCGCAGTTCGCCGCGTCCGTGCGACAGCCCGACACCACCCCCGAACGGCTGCGCCGCCAGATCGAGTTCATCATCGAGGTCGACCAGCTCAAGAACGTCTTCCGGCAGAGCCCGCTGCTGGCCGCCGATCGGCGCGAGAACGACGCCGAACACTCCTGGCACCTCGCCCTGATGACCCTGGTCCTCGCCGAGTACGCGGAGGAGCCGGTCGACCCGGTCAAGGCCCTCGCCATGGTCATCCTGCACGACCTGGTCGAGATCTACGCCGGGGACACCTTCCTCTACGACTCCGCGGCCGCCGCCGACCAGGAGGAACGCGAACGCCGCGCCGCCGACAAGCTGTTCGCGATCCTCCCCGACGACCAGCGCGACCACTTCCGCGCGATCTGGGACGAGTTCGAGGAACGCACCAGCGCCGAGGCCCGGTTCGCCAAGGCGATGGACCGCCTCCAGCCGCTGCTGCTCAACTACGGCAACCGCGGCGGAACCTGGCGCACCCCCGGGGTCACCGACGCCGACGTCCTGGCCCGCAAGTCCGTCATCGGCGACTCCTCCGCCGACCTGTGGCGCTACGCCGAGACCCTGATCCGCACCGGCGCCGACAACGGCTGGGTCCCACGCGCCAGTGCACCCCCCGAGTCGTGACCGGCCTGGCCCTGTTCGACCTCGACGGCACCCTGCTGGACACCGCCTCCACCGTCGTCGACACCAGCACCGCCACCCTCGCCGCCCTCGGTGTCCACGGCACCACCCCCGAGGCGATCCGCGCCACCATCGGCCGTCCCCTGACCGAGGCCTTCGCGCAACTCCTCGACGCGCCCGCCGACGCCGAGACCGTCACCACCGCGGTGCGCACCTACCTGACGCTCTACCGCGAACGGATCGTGCCCCGGGCCCCCGCGCTGCTCTACCCCGGAGTCGCGCGGGGCCTGGCCCGCCTGCGCTCCCACGGCCGCACCCTCGCGGTGGCCACCAACATGCTCACCGCCAGCGCCGAGGTCCTGCTGACCGCGGCCGGCCTGCGCGACCACTTCGCCATGGTGGTCGGCGCCGACGCCGTCCCCCGCCCCAAACCCGCCCCCGACGCGGGCCTGCTGATCACCGCCGAACTCGGCCACCGACCCGCCGAGTCGGTCATGGTCGGCGACACCGTCAACGACCTCCACATGGCGAACGCCGCCGGCATGCCCTCCATCGCCGTCACCTACGGCCTCCACCCCGAGGCCCGGCTGCGCACCGCCACCCCGACCTGGCTGGCCCCCACCTTCCCCGCCGTCGTCGACCGGATCCTCGCCCCGCCCGGCTGACCCCCAAGGCGGCGGGAGCCGGGCCCCCACCCCGGCCATCGCGCCCGCACCGGCCCGGCCCACCCGCTCGTCCGCCGGGGCCGGCCCGCCCAAGCGGTGCGGCCGCTGCGCGAACCCGTCCCCGAACCGGAGCCGACGGAACCGGGGCCGGTCGATCCGCCCTTCCAGGACCGGTAGGCGCGGTGGCCTGTCGGACTCCTCCCGCTATCGTCGCCGTGGAGGTGCGACATGAGCGGTACGGGATGGCTGGTCGTGGCGATGCAGGTGTCCGCGGACGGCTACGTCGACAGCGAAGTGCCGGGCTGACCGACGCCGTACGCCCGCACCGCTCGGCGGTGCGGGCGCGGTCCGTCGTCCCCGGCGCGGGTCCGGCTCCGGACGGTCGCGGCGGGCACCCCGTCCCCGCGCGGGCGAATCGTCGGGCGGCCGGAGTACCGCCGGTCGGCGGCCGTCCTCAGAGTCGGTCGTAGACGGCGGACAGCCGGTGCAGCACCTCGACGGCCCGGTCGAGGGCGTCGTCGTCGTAGTCGCCCAGGTCGGTGTGCAGGGCCTCGGTCAGCGCCCGCTGGCGCTGGTCGTGCCGGGCCCGGCCGACGTCGGTGAGGGCGACCAGGACGGAGCGCTTGTCCTCGGGTTGGCGGGTGCGGGTGACGTAGCCGGCCGTGACCAGGCCGTTCACCAGCTGGGTGGTGGCGGCGCCGGTGGTCTCGGTGCCGGCGGCGAGCTGACTGATGGTGAGGGGGCCCTGTTCAGCCAGGGTGCGCAGGGCCCGGGCGTGGGTGAGGGAGAGGGCGCCCGGGGTGCGGGTGGCGCGTCCGCGCAGCCGGGCGTCGGCGGCGCTGAGGCGGTAGGCGGCGCGGGCCAGGCGGTCGAGCGCCTGGGCGCGGTCGGCGGTGGGGGGCGGCTCGGCCATGGTCGGTCCTTCTCCTCGGCGGGTTGACAGCAGCCTAGCCTCAGTACTTAATGACTAAGTACTTATTCATTAAGTACTTAGCTCAAAGGACCTCAGAAGGAGACCCCCATGACCACCCGTTCGACCGGCCAGAGCTGGGCCCTGGACATCGCCCTCGCCCAGGGCGGCTTCGACGCGCTGCACCCCGAGGCCGTCGGGACCATGGAGCAGCTCGGCCACGACCACACCGACTTCGCGAAGGTCTTCGCGCTGGTCCGGAGCGGCGCGATGCTGCCCAAGGCGTGGGCGACGGTGGCCGGCCAGGCCGAGGAGCGCGCCGCCCACCACGAGCGCGGCGGGTTCGCGCAGACCGCCGCCGACCTCTACCTGAGGGCGGCGGTGATGTGGGGCCGGGCGCAGTACTCGCTCTTCGACGCCGCCGACCCGCGCAAGGCGGCCATGCGCGAGCGCGCCGACCACTGCGTGGAGCGCCTGGGCGCACTGCGCGACGGCCGGGTGCGGCGGGTGGTGCTGGACTTCGAGGGTTCGCGGATCTTCGCTCTGCTGCACCTGCCGGCCGGGCGGGTTGAGAACGCGCCGGCCGTCATCCTCGGCCCGGGGATGGACATGATCAAGGAGGACTACATCTGGGCGGCCGAGCGCTACTACACCTCGCGCGGGATGGTCGCGCTGTCCATCGAGGGGCCGGGTCAGGGCGAGAGCCGGGCCGGCGGGCTGACCGTCGACCTCGCCAACTACGAGCGGGCGATCGGCCGTTGCCTCGACCACCTGGCCGCGCTCCCGGAGGTCGACGCCGACCGGATCGGCATGTTCGGCATCTCGATGAGCGGCTACTGGGGTTCCCGCGCGGCCGCCACCGACCGCCGCCTGGCCGCGCTGGCCGCCTTCGAGGCCGTCACGGGGGACTTTGCGACGATCTTCGAGCGCGCCCAGCCGACCTTCAAGAACAACTACATGTACATGGCCGGGTACACCGACGAGGAGGCCTTTGACCGCGACCTGGCCCACCGGATGCCGCTGGGCGACCTGGTGACCGACATCGACTGCCCGGTGCTGTACGGGATCGGCGAGTTCGACGAGCTCACCGACCTCGGCCAGGCGCTGGAGAGCTTCGAGCGCATCCGGGCGCCGAAGGAACTGCGGGTCTACGAGGACGAGTTCCACCCGCTCGGGGGAGTGGCGGCCGAGGTGTTCCGGTTCGGGGCGGAGTGGCTGGAGCGGGCCCTCGCCGGTGAGTTCGCCGACCCCGGACGGGACGTGCGGCACTACGTCCACCGCGACGGCAGCACCACCGACGGCAGTGCCGACCCCACCTGGTGGCTCGGTGCCGCCCCGGCCCGGCTCGCCGGAATCCGGCGGGGCTGAGCCGCCGACAGCCGTCGGCGCGCCGACGGTGCCGCGCCCGGCGGGTGCCGGCACCCCTTGCGGGTGGCCGCCTCCCTTCCTACGCCTGGAAGGGCCCCTCCTCGGCGAACAGCCGCAGCAGTCGGGCGAAGGCCCGGGCGTCCGCAGCCGGCCAGGATGCGAGGGAGCCCTCGATGCGGGCCGCCAGACGCTCCCGGGTGGCCCGCACCACGCCCTGCCCGGCGTCGGTGAGGACGAGCAGGGTGGCGCGCCGGTCGCCGGGGTCGGCCTCGCGCCGCAGCAGGCCGGCCTCCTCCAGCCGGTCGGCGCGGCGGGTCACGGTGGTGCGGTCCAGCCCGGCCTCGCGACCGAGGTCGGCGGCGCTGCACGGGCCGGTGCGGGCCAGGCCGCTGAGCACCGGATAGGTGAGCTCGTCGACGGCCTCGCCGAGGCCGTCGACGAGCTGGGCGTGCAGGCCGGAGCGGGTGCCGCGTAGCAGCAGCAGCCCCAGGGCCTCGGCGATCTCATGTCCCGTCGGGTTCGTCACCCCTCCAGATTAGCGTGCACCGAGCACGCTCTTCCTGTATCGTGAGATGCGTGCTTAAGGCACGCATCTTGTCGCTCCATCCGCCCATCCACCGGAGGAACCCCATGCACCGCACCGACGCCCGCGCCGCCCTCACCGACCTGCTCCTCACCCCCGGACTCGACCTCGACGAGGCCGCCGACCGGCACTTCGCCCCCGACTACCGCCAGCGCACCGACGGAAGCTGGGCGAACCGCACCGAGTTCCTCGCCCACATCGCCCACCTGCGCACGGTCGTCGCCGGCGGCTCGGTCGAGGTCCACGACGAACTCCTCGACGGCGACCGCTACGCCGACCGCCACACCATGACCGTCACCAAGACCGACGGCTCCACCGTCCGCATGGAGGTCTACCTCTTCGCCGAGTTCGCCCCCGACGGCCGCTTCCGCCGCATCGAGGAGACCACCCTCATGCTCGAAGGCGCCGACGCCGACCGGAACCTCGGCAGTGCCCGCTGAACCCGCAAGGCACCCACGGAGGCGCCCACTGAGGCGCCCACTGAGGCGCCCACTGAGCCCGTGAAGCGTCCGTCGAAGCGCCGTGAGGAAGGCGGGAAGGCCGCGCCTGCGACTTCTCGCCCTCCCTCTCGGTGTCGATGCGCGGCAGGGGCGGCCCGCGACGGCCGCGGCTGACGCGCGCAGCCGGGGACGGCCTCAGGCCCGGACCTCAGGGGAGCGTGGCGTCGAGGAAGTCGCGCCAGGCGGCGTGCACCCGCCCGGCGTGGCGGCCGTCGCCGTCGCCGTCGCCGCCGTCGCCGTCGGCGAGGAGGTCCAGCAGCAGGCCGCGCAGGACGGCGAGCACCACGGTGGCGTTCGCCCCGGTGCCCTCGAGGACGCGTTCCAGCGGCGGCAGCCACTCCTCCAACGAGGCGGTGCCGAAGTCCAGCCAGGGTTCGCGGCGGTCGAAGGCGCGGACGTACCCCTCGAAGAACAGCCGCAGCGCGCCCCGGCGCTCGGGCCTCGTCAGCCACTCCCAGAGCAGTTCGAGGGTCTCGCGGGCGCTGCCGCCCTCGACCTCACACCGCTCCAGCAGCGCCAACTGCTCGGCCCGTCCGACCGCCAGGACCTCCCGGACCAGCTGCTCCTTCGACCCGAACAGGTACAGCAGCACCCGCGGGCTGGAGCCGATCCGCGCCGCCAGCGGGCGCAGCGAGAGGTCGGACACGTTGTGCTCGGCGACGTAGCGGACGGTCGCGGCGAGGATCTCCTCGCGGCGCGGCGACGGACGGGAGGCTGCGTTGGCGGGAGTGGACACGTGGTCTATCGTTCCACTGAAACGAGTGTTTCAGTGGAAGGGGATGCCGCCATGGCCGCCACCGCACCCGCAATCGCGACCATCCGCGAGGCCGACCGCCCCGGCGACCTCGGCGCCGTCGCCGCCCTGCACGGTGTCCTCTACACCCGCGAGTACGGCATGGACGCCACCATGGAGGCCTATGTCGCCGCCGGCATGGCCGAGTTGGTCCTGGCCCGCATCCGCGAGGGCGCCCCGGCCCCCGGCCGCCTGTGGGTCGCCGAACTCGCCGGCCGGGTGGTCGGCGCCGTCGGCCTCGTCCGCGCCGAGGAACGCCCCGGCTGGGGCCAGCTGCGCTGGGTGATCCTCGACCCGGACGTCCGCGGCCAGGGCCTGGGTCGACGGCTGCTGGACACCGCCCTGGACGAGGCCCGCGCCCGCTCCTACGAAGGCGTACTGCTCTGGACGGTCACCGGCCTCGACGCCGCCCACCACCTCTACGCGAAGGCCGGCTTCGAGCTCACCCTCTCCCGCCCCGCCCACAAGTTCGGCCTCGACACCGTCGAACAGCGGATGGACCTGCGATTCGGCCCGGAATCCTAGCCCGGACACCAGCCGCACAGGAGTGGGACGATCGCCTGCTCTCTCGGCCCATTGAGCGGCCCGAACGCCCCTGACCCGCTGGAGGAGTCCCGCTGCCCGCCGCCGGGGTGAAACGACGAGACTCCGCTCTGGGATTCGTTTCGCTCCGGGGAATGTGCCGTCCGCTCACATACAGTGACCCACCGGGTCGCACCCCTCTTTCAGAGTCCTCCGGTGGGTGTGACGGTCGTCTGTCTGCTGAGAAGACCGATCCCGGACCGCTCGTGGATCGCACCCACCCGTGCGGCTGGGGACGCGCAGAAGGAACGATGGTCATGAATGCGAGCTCCTCTCCGTCGGTCCGGCGGTCGCGTACGGTGTGCCTGGTCGCTGTCGCCGTCGCCGGAGCACTCGGACTGCTCAGCGCCTGCGGCGGATCGTCACATCCCGAACCCGCCGGCGCGCTGAGTCCCGGACCCGGCCAGACCCTGGCGGGATTTCCCGGCGCCTCCGGAACGAACGGTACGGTCGCCGTCAGCGCACCACCGAGCACGTCCTCGACCTCACCTGCCGGCGGCCAGCCGTCCGCGCCGGCGGCTGCCAACGCGGTGACGATCAAGAACTTCGCGTTCTCCCCGCCCACTCTGACGGTCAAGGCGGGCACGAAGGTGACCTGGACCAACACCGACCCCGACGCCCACACCGTCACCAGCAAAGAGGGATCGGGCGGGCCACTGCAGTCGGCGGCCCTGGCCACCAACGACACCTACAGCTACACGTTCGCCCAACCCGGCACCTACCCCTACTACTGCACCATCCACCCGTACATGACCGCCACCGTGGAGGTGACCCCATGACCGAGGACACACACGACTCCGACGGCGGTGGCGAGCACGGCATGACCCGCCGGCAGCTCATGCGGCACTCCGCCTGGTTCGGTGGTGCCGTCGTCCTGACGGTCGTCGCAGGAGAGGTGATCAGTCATATCCCCGGATCGGCGAGCGCGGCCCCGGCAAGCAGTGCGGACCTGCGGTTCGTGCAGATCTCCGACAGCCACATCGGCTTCCAGGGCCCGGCCAACATGGACGTCACCGGGACGTTCGGCACGGCGATCAACCAGGTCAACTCCCTCGGGTTCCGACCCGACTTCGTCATGCACAGCGGCGACCTGACGCACCTCTCCACCCCCGACCAGTTCGACCAGGTCAAGCAGATGCTGTCGCAACTGGACACGGACCGGGTCTTCACCGTGCCGGGCGAGCACGACTCGATCGGAGACAACGGACCACGCGCCTACCGACAGACCTTCGGCCAGAACACCCTGGGCGACGGCTGGTACAGCTTCGACACCCACGGTGTGCACTTCATCGCGCTGGTCAACACGCTGCACCTGGAGCAACTCGGCCATCTGGGCAACGATCAGATCGACTTCGTGCGCAAGGACATCGCCGGCCTGTCGTCGGACACCCCCATCGTCATCTTCAGTCACATCCCGTTGTTCGCGATGTATCCGACGTGGGGCTGGGGCACCGACGACGCGGTGCAGCTGCTGTCGATGTTCCACCGCTTCTCCTCGGTCACGTGCCTCAACGGGCACGTCCACCAGCTGTTCAGCAAGACCGAGGGCAACATCACCTTCCACTCGGCCCGCCCCACCTGCTACCCGTTCCCCCAACCCGGCCAGGGCCCCGCCCCACTTCCGCAGGTGCTGCCCGCCGGACGCCTCAAGGACGCACTCGGCATCCGCACCGTCGACTACTGGCAGGGCAGCCACACACTGGCCGTCAAGGACGAAAAGCTCGCATGAACACCCGGAGCCTGACCGCCTTCGCACTGCGTCTGGTGCTCGCCGCCACGCTCGCGGCGAGCGGATACATCCACGCTCAGCTCTACATCGACGGATATCGCCTCGTCCACGTCATCGGCTCGTTGTTCCTGCTGCAGGCCAGTACCGCCTTCGCGGTGGCCGCCCTCCTGCTGTTGGCGGCACCCCTGCTCCTGCGAATCGCCGCCGCCGCGATCGCCGTCTGCACGCTCGTCGGGTTCGCCGCGTCCCGCACCACCGGATTGTTCGGGTTCTCCGAAAACGGCCTGCAACCCGCCCCGCAGGCCCTGCTCAGCCTCATCGCCGAGACACTCACCCTGCTGATCGTCGTGGCCTGGCAGGCATCCGGGGCCCGGCGACAGCGCCGCGCCCGGCCGACCGACGGTCAAGGCGGGCACGAAGGTGACCTGGACCCACAGCTATCCGTTTCCCCGACCCGGCCGGGGCCCCGCCCCACTTCCGCAGGTGCTGCCCGCCGGACGCCTCAAGGACGCGGGGCCGCCCTGCCGGTAAGCGGCGCTGCGGATGCCGAGCACACCCGGAGCATGACCGCCCTCGTACTGCGTCTGGTGCTCGCCGCCACGCTCGCGGCGAGCGGATACATCCACGCTCAGCTCTACATCGACGGATATCGCCTCGTCCACGTCATCGGCTCGTTGTTCCTGCTGCAGGCCAGTACCGCCTTCGCGGTGGCCGCCCTCCTGCTGTTGGCGGCACCCCTGCTCCTGCGAATCGCCGCCGCCGCGATCGCCGGCTGCACGCTCGTCGGGTTCGCCGCGTCCCGCACCACCGGATTGTTCGGGTTCTCCGAAAACGGCCTGCAACCCGCCCCGCAGGCCCTGCTCAGCCTCATCGCCGAGACACTCACCCTGCTGATCGTCGTGGCCTGGCAGCCCGCGCTCACGGCGGCGGTGAGATCGAGGGCGGCGGCCGAGCACGCGGAGGGCCTCGCTCCCCCCGCCGGCCACCGACGGCTCCATGACGTCCTGTGGCTTCTCCTGCCCGTGGCGGTGATGGCCGGCCTCTTCTGGTACGGCCGGGCACACACCCCCGACTACGAGACCGGCCTCTTCGGGAACCGCGGCAAGGACGCACAACTGCTGAAAGCCCAACTGGGATCCGCGCTCCTGGGCCTGGCGCTGATCCAGCTACTCCTCGCCCTGTGGATCTACGGCCGCCTGCCCGCACTGCGAACCGCACCGCACGCGGTCCACACCACGCACCGCCTCATCGGTCTGACCGCCTTCCTCCTCTCCCTGCCCATCGCCCGGCACTGCATCACCGCCTACGGCGTCCAATTCACCGACACCCGTGTGGCGCTGCACTCGCTCACCGGCTGCTTCCTCTACGGGGCCTTCGTCGCCAAGGTCGTCGTGGTCCGGCACCGTCGCTGGCCCGGCTGGGCGCTCCCCCTGGCCGGCGGTACCCTCGTCACGGCGATCGCCCTGATCTGGTACGCCGCCCCCTTCTGGTACCTGAACGGCTTCCAGGTGCCCGGCCTTTGACATCCTCCCCCGGCTAAGGCCGGGGGATTCCTCCCGCGCCTGAGGCACGGATGCCCGTGGTTCGCAGGTCGCCGAGGTGGGTTCCCCGTTCGACGGGCCGTGCCTGGCGTGGGATCGGCACCCGAACGTCCGCGCCAGCGCAACCCGCTGACCCACCGTCGGGTAGATGCGATACGAGTGCCCCAAATGCACACGATCAACCTACCGGGGGCCACTGACCCCGTACAGAACTCCGGAGCTCACTCCACCACTTCGTGGCTCCGAGACAAGGAACCGATTCCTCCCGGGGCTGAAGCAGGGGGTCCGCGCTCAAGAGTTCAGATCAGTCGACGGGCCGGCGGCACGGTGTCGAAGCATGCGCGCGTACCGGGGTCGACCGGCCCTTCCCCCGGTGGTCCGGGGGCCTGGCGGATCAGGCGGCGGGCGGCGGCAGTCGACGCAGCCGGCTGACGGGGGAGAGGGTCAGCGGGACGAGCATCAGGGCCGAGCCGACGGCGATCGCGGCGAGTCCCTCGCGCAGTCCCAGCGCCCCGCCGATGACGCCGCCGAGCAGGCCGCCCAGCGAGCCGCCGCCGAACAGCAGGGTCCGGAAGGCCGCGTTCATCCGGCCCATCAGCGGCTGCGGCGTCAGCGTCTGGCGCAGGCTGACCATCACCACGCCGGCCACGCCCAGGCCCAGGTAGCTGATGAAGAACGAGCCGACGAACAGGGCCGTCATCACCGGCTTGGAGGCGTCCGCGAACGGGAGCAGCAGCGGGCTCGTGAAGATCGCCGTCATCGACACCGCGTAGACCGTGCCCAGGCGGAACCGCTTGATGATCCGTCCGGACAAGGCCGCGCCGGCCAGGCCGCCGACCGAGGACGCGGAGAAGACGACGCCGATCTCGGTGGGCGTCAGCCCCTGGTCGCGCACCGCGTAGAGGACGAACACCGTCCACACCGAGACCATCGAGAAGTTGCAGAACGGCGCCACCAGGGCGAGCGGGCGCAGGACGCGGTCGCCGAAGACCCAGCGCAGTCCCTCGGCCAGTTCCCGCCCGAGGTGGCGTCCCTGCGCGGGCGGCTCGGGGCGCGGCTCGGGCGTGCGGATCAGCAGCAGCGTCATGAGCGAGACCAGGTAGGAGAAGGCGTCCACCAGCAGCGCGACCGGCGCGCTCAGGGCGCCGACCAGCACGCCCGCCAGGCCCGGGCCGGCGACGTCGGCAGTGGAGGAGGTGACGCCGAGCTTCTGGTTGGCCTCGACGTAGCGCTCCGGGTCCTTCACCAGGGTCGGGACGAAGGACATCCAGCTGACGTCGAACAGGACGGAGAAGACGCCGATCGCGCAGGCGAGCGTGAGCAGCAGCGGCAGATCGAGGTGGTGGGTGACGGCCAGCAGCGGGATCAGGCCGATGAGCACCATCCTGGCGCCGTTGGCCAGCAGCATGACGCGCCGGCGCCGCATCCGGTCGACCAGGACGCCGAACACCAGGGCCAGGGCGAGGTACGGGACGAGTTGCAGGAAGCGCAGCAGTCCGACCTGCTCCGGGGTGGCGCCGAAGGCGATCACGGCGGTGAGCGGCAGGGCGAGGGTGGTGACCTGGGTGCCGAGCAGGGAGAGCGTCTCGCCGGACCAGAACTTGAGGAAGTCCCGGTTCCGCCAGAGCGGGGCCTCGGCCGGAGCCGGGGCCGGCGGCTGCTCGTCCGCCGACCGCGCCCCCGTCCCGGCCGCGCTCGGCGCCCTCGCCCACGACACCGCCGCCCTGCTCACCGGCCCGCTCGCCGCCGACCTGCGGGCCTGTCACGGCCCGGGCTGCGTCCTGTTCTTCGTCAAGGACCACCCGCGCCGCGAGTGGTGCGGCCCCGGCTGCGGCAACCGCGCCCGCGCCGCCCGCCACTACCACCGCCAGCGCGGCCACTCGGCGTAGCGCCCGCGAACGGCAATGCGCCCCGGCGCCTTTCCGACTGTTACATGACAGTGACGTTCCGTACGCAACCGGTGGCGTCGGGTGAGACGTCCCACCGGATGACAGCGCCCGAATCGCACCGACCGCGTCTTCGGGCCGAACGACCACCTCCCCCTGAAAGGGGTGCACCCGTGATCGTCTCCAAGCGGAACTCCCTGCGCCTGGCCGCCGTCGCCACCTTCAGCGCGCTCGTCCTCGGGGCGGCGGGCACCGCCATGGCGGCCGCCCCGGCCGTCCCCGGCGCGTCCGCCCCGGCGGCCTCGGCCGTCCCCGCCGCGTCCGCCGGCATCACCGCCAAGCCGTCGGTCACGTCCGTCCAGGCCTGGCGGCTGTTCCGTGTCGCCGGCACCACCACCGGCCTCAAGGCCGGAAGCGCGGTGACCCTGCAGCAGAAGCAGCACGGCACGTGGGTCACCCTGCCGGCCTCCGTGCACACGACCCGCAACGGTTCCTACTCCCTCGGCGTGAAGCTCGGCATCAAGGGCCTGAACGAGCTGCGCATCATCAGCGGGAACACCGCCTCTCCCGTGTTCACCGTGACCGTGCGCTGACCCACGGCCCACAGCCCCGCACACCCGACGGCCCGCCGCGTGCACTTCCTCGCACGCGGCGGGCCGCCGTCGATCCGGGGCGGGGTCGGCAGGCGTTGATCGCCCCACTGCGGTACCGGTACGGAAGCGGCGGGGCCCAGCCGGCCGGCCCCGCCGGCTCCCCGCGCCGGGCCGGACTGGCTGGCTTGGTCGCACGTGGCTGCACGTGGTGGCAGGTGGGGACGCGGGCGGGAACGTTTGACATCCTCCCCGCCCTAAAGGACGGGGATTCCTCCCGCGCCTGCGGCACGGACACCCGTGCGTGGCAAGTCGCCGAGGTGGGTTCCCCGTTCAACGGGCCGCGCCTGGCGCGGGATCGCCGCACCAGGTCTCACCGGCCCTCCAGGGGCGTTTAGCCTGTCCGCCTGCCCGGCGGCCAGGATGTTTCGAGCAGCGTTGAGGTCACGGTCATGGAGCACACCACACGCGCCACAGGCCCACTCGCGGACCGCGAGGGGCTTGGGGCCATCGCGGTGCCCGCACTCGGAGCAGAGCTGCGAGGACGGGAACGCACGATGCACGATGCCGATGGTGCGCCCGTACCGGGCGGCCTTCTCCTCCAGGAGACGCCGGAAGGTGGACCATCCGGCGTCGTGGACGGACCTGGCCAGCCGGCCACGACCGAGGCCGCGCACGTTCAGATCCTCCAGGTACACCGCTTGGTTCTCGCGGATGATCCCGGTCGTCTGCTTGTGCAGCCAGTCCATGCGGGTGTCGGCCACCTTGGCGTGCGCTTTGGCGACCTTGCGCCGGGCCTTGGCCCGGTTCTTCGACCCCTTCGCCTTGCGGGACAGCGCCCGCTGCGCGGCCTTGAGTTTCTTCTCCGCCTTGCGCAGGAAACGGGGGTTGTCGATCACGCTGCCGTCGGACATGACGGCGTAGGTGGTCAGTCCGAGGTCGATGCCGATCTCGGTGTCCAGCTCGGGAAGGTGCTCCGGCTCGACGTCCACGACGAAGCTCGCGTAGTACCGGCCCGACGGATCGAGCAGGATCGTCACCGAGGACGGATCGGCGGGCAGCACACGCGACCACTTCACCCGCACATCGCCGATCCTCGCCAGATTCAGCTTCCCGTTGCCCCGGATGCGGAACCCGTTGCGGGTGAACCGAAGGCTCTGCCGGTTGTCCCGCTTCGACTTGAAGTGAGGAAGCCCTACCGGACGCCCGGCGCGCCTGCCGGACACCGAGTCGAAGAAGTTCCGGTACGCGGTGTCCAGGTCCCGCAGGGACTGGATCAGAGGGTCCACACCGACCGAGGCGAGCCACGCCCGCTCGGCGGTGCGCTTCGCCTCTGTGATCACCAGCTTCTGCAAGTCGGTGCCCTTGGGGTACGGAAGGCCGTCCTTACGGGCCTGCTTCCGAGCCGCCAAAGCATCGTTGTACACCACCCGCGCACACCCGAACGTACGGGCCAGCGCAGAGCGCTGACCAGCCGTCGGACAGATGCGATAGGAGTACCGAAGATGCACAAGATCAACCTACCGAAAGCCACTGACAACGGCCCCTGTCCAAACTCCGAAGCTCGCTCCGCCGCTTCGCGGCTCCGAGCCAAGAACCCATTCCTCCCCGGCCTGAAAGGCCGGGGCATCCTGGGAGATCAAATGGTGAACTCCGAATGCAGCGCCGGGCCCTGGTGTCCCGTCAGGTATCGTCGCACGTCGCCGAATCCGCCCCGCCAGTTCGATGAGCCCGCGAGGAACCATGGAAACGCACCAGATGGTGAACCAGCCCCGCCAGATCCTCCTCACCGGTGCCGCCGGCCGCATAGGCACCTGCCTGCGGGAACCCGGCCGCCGCCCACCCCGCCCGGCCCTGTCGAAGGACGGCCCGTCACCGCGTCCGCAGGTTCAGGACGAGGTCGCGCGGCAGGCCGTGGGTGTCGTGGAGGTAGTGGAGGTCGTCCTCGCTGAGCGGGCCGCGGAACCGAGGGCGGGACAGCACCTGCCGGCCGCGCTCCAGCAGGCGGCCGAACCGGTGTTCCTCGTCGAGCAGCACCTGGCGCACGGACTCCGGGTCCACGTCCTGGCGGAAGTGGTCCAGGGTGTGCCGGACCAACTCGATCGGCAGGTCGCCGAGTCCGCGCTGCGGGTCGTCCCGGCGGAGCACGGTGAGCACCCGGCGCACCAGACGGCGCAGCACGTAGCCACGGCCGGTGTTGGACGGGCGCACGCCGTCGCCGATGACGACGATGGCCGAGCGCAGGTGGTCGCAGACCAGGCGCAGTGACGGTTCGTCCAGCTGCCACAGGGTCGGGACGAGGCGGCGCCAGGGGTCGAAGACGTCGCATTCGAAGACCGACGACCGGCCCTGCAGCAGCGAGGAGAGCCGTTCCAGGCCGAGGCCGGTGTCGATGTTGCGCTGCGGGAGCGGGACGAGCGAACCGTCGTCGAGCCGCCGGTGGCGCATCATCACGTGGTTCCACACCTCGACCCAGCGGTCGTCCCGCGTGGGCGTCGACTCCGGCGGGGTGTCGCCGGTCCACAGGAAGATCTCCGAGTCGGGGCCACAGGGGCCGGTCGGTCCGTTGGACCACCAGTTGTCCTCGACGGTGAGTTCGACCGGCACGCCGCGGTCCTGCCACAGCTCCAGGGAGGCGGCGTCCGGGCCGACCCGGTCGTCCCCGCCGAAGACGGTGACGTGGAGCAGGCCGGGATCGACGCCGAACCCGTCGGTGAGCAGTCCGTAGCCCCAGTCGAGGCTCTGCGGGCCCTCGTAGTCGCCGAGCGACCAGGTGCCGAGCATCTCGAAGACGGTGAGGTGGGTGCGGTCGCCGACCTCGTCGAGGTCCGTGGTGCGCAGGCAACGCTGCACGTTGACCAGCCGCCGGCCGAGCGGGTGCGGGCGCCCCTCCAGATAGGGCGTGAGGGGGTGCATGCCCGAGGTGGTGAACAGCACCGGGTCGCCGGGCGGGGGCAGCAGGGTCGAGCCGGTGATCCGGCGGTGGCCGCGCTCCTCGAAGTACTCGATGAAGGTACGGACGAGCTGGTCGGTGTTCATGAGGGTGGCTCCTTCGCGTGTGTGCCGGGGGAGGAGGCACCGGACAACGAGTCCACGCGATCAACGGAACCGAGGAGGGAACGCCTCGAAACCACCACCGGCGGATCGTTTCCGGTCGCCGGGGGGGAAGGACGTACGTCAGGCGGCGGCAACCGGCGAGCTGGTCGCTCGCGCGGTTGCGGTGATGCATCGGTCCATGACGTCCATGCCTCCGAGGCTAACGCCACGGGCGCACCCCGGGCCACACGATTTCACGGGCCGTCGCCGGCCCGGTCCCGGCGGAGGGGATTCTCCGCGGCCGAGGTGACTGACCGTGCGACGGCGCGCGTTCGATCCGCGTACTCTCCGCGCAACGCAGCGGAGTGCGGTGTTCACGCCGCTGGGACGGCGGCTCCGGGACTGGACGGTCGAATCGCCCGTGCGGCCCGACCCGATGAGCGTCGAACGCCCGTTTGGCGGATCCTGGCCTTAGGTGGCCCCGGCCGCCTGGCCCGGGCCGAGTCGACGGATCGGAGGGCGAACGATGCCCAACATCCCTCCCCAGGACCATGCGGTCCCGCACGTCTCGACCATCCCCGCGAACCGTAACGAGCACGTCGACCTCTTCGTCCGCGAGTACGACGGGACCAGGCCGCACCACGATCCCGAGGCCGTCCTGATGCTGCACGGCCGCAGTGTCCCGGCCCTCGCCGGGTTCGACCTCCAGCACGGCAGATACAGCTGGGCCCAGGATCTGGCCCAGGCCGGCTACGACGTGTTCGTGATGGACCTTCAGGGCTCCGGCCTGTCACCGCGGCCGGAGATGGACAACCCGTGCAACGCCAACCCCGCACAGCAGAACGCCGCCCTGGTCCCCAACCCGCTGGTCGCCGCATGTCCCCCGGCCTACCCGAAGCAGTTGGGCAACTCGCAGAGCGAATGGGATGAGCTGGACACGGTTGTCGAATTCATCAGGAAGTCGCGGAACGTGCCGCAGGTCGCGTTCGTCGGCTGGTCCGCAGCCTCGTTCGTGATGGGGCCGTACGTCCTTCAACATCCCAGCAAGGTGAGCAGCCTGCTGTTCCTGGCGCCGATCTTTCCGCCGCGTGGCAACGCCAGCAAGGCGGGCACCCGGTTCGACGCGCCGCATCCGCTGCCCCTGTCCACCCCGGCTTCCCAGTTCGGCTTCCCGATGAACCTCACCATGAAGGCCGACTTGACCCGCGTATGGGACGTCGAGCTGAAGTGTCCGGACCAGCGGGAGAACGGCATGGTCGACGTGGTGTGGTCGGCCATCATGGACAACGATGCCATCGGCAAGACCTGGGGCCCGGTGCACTCCGGCGTGCCGGAAGGCGTCCTCCGGTTCCGCAACTCCTTCTGGTGGGGCTGGAACGACACCACGGTGCCGTTCGACCAAACCCTCGGCACGGTGGTGCCCGTGCTCCTCATCTACGGGGAATCCGACACCCAGGCGAACCACCCGTCGACCGACCCCCGGACCGACTTCTCAGTCCCCGCTCTCTATGCCGCCATCCCCGGGGCCGACAAGTTGATGATCGAAGTGGCCTGCGCCGGGCACCAAATGCCCTGGGAGAGCCGCGTGGAGGACCTGCACCACATGGCCCGAGAATGGTTCAAGCACACCGCCGTCGATGGTCTCAAGAGCGGTAGCTACGCCCTGGACGCGAACGGCAACTACACAGCCCTCCCCTGAATCGGGCTACCGACGACATCGTCCACAGGCGCCGCGTAGACCGTCGGTCGCCGGCTGATGTCCGGTCAGTCGACGATCGGCGGGTGCAACACACCGGCAGCCGACCGGGCTACACGGTCGGTGGTGAGGCTGACGCGCTCGGAGCCGGGCTGCGGGGCCGCGACCCGGCACCTGCGGCGGCGGCCTCGGCGGGCGCCGGTGCGGGCCCGGGCGACGGTGGCCGCTCCGCGTGCGGCCGTGACGCAGCCATCGTGCACCGTCCGGCAGCCGCCCGCCTCCACGAACGGGAGCTCGCCGACATGGCCCCGGCCCGGGTGGCCGCGGAGTTCGCCGGCTACCCCGAGCTGTTCCACGCCAGGGTCCGCGACGACCACGCCCCCCCAAGTGTCCCTTTGATAGGGGATAAAATTTACTATTCAACCTTAACATCATTGCTTCATTTGCGATTTGATCTACGAATTGCAGGTATGGAAGGCTGCCTTCGGCGCGCCGTTACTGGGAGGTAACTCGGCGTGCCGTTATCGCGTGGACGCCCAGGGGGAGTGGCTGGCGTCGCGCGCCGCAGTCGGAGACCGCACCCGGGGGCATCGCGTGCGGGCCGTCCTCCGACCCGGAAACCCGGAAGACCTGGAAAGCGGGGAGTGTCATGGGCAATGGTGTCGATGTGGCGAGCTTGCAGAGCGAGCTCGAAGACCTCTGGAAGCGGCGGGACGAGGTCTCGCTGCAGTCCGCCGAGGCGGTGGCCGCTGTCGACGCGGCGATCGGCCTGCTGGACACCGGCCGCGCGCGGGTGGCCGAGCTGCTGGACGGCGAGGTCGTGGTGCACGAGTGGCTGAAGAACGCGATCCTGCTGCTCTACAAGCAGGCCTCGCCGCAGCCCGCGCAGTTCGGCCCGTTCCAGTGCGCCGACAAGATCCCGCTGAAGAGCACGATCGACGGCGTCCAGGTGTCGCCGGGCGCGGTCATCCGGCGGGGCAGCTACCAGGAGCCCGGCGCCGTGGTGATGCCGAGTCACATCGGCATCGGCTCGTACGTCGGCGAAGGCACCCTGGTGGACTCCTGGGTCGGCATCGGCTCCTGCGCCCAGATCGGCCGCAACGTCCACCTGTCCGGGGGAGTCGGGCTGGGCGGCATGATCGAGCCTCCCATGGCCAAGCCGGTGGTGATCGAGGACGACGCCTTCATCGGTGCCCGCTCGATGATCTACAGCGGCGCCCGGGTCGGTGAGGGCGCGCTGCTGGGCGCCGGAGCCCTGCTGACGGACACCATCCCGGTGATCGACGCCGCCACCGGCGAGGAGCTCGGCCGCGGCGAGGTGCCGCCGTGGACGGTCGCCGTCCCCGCCAGCCGCCCGCGCGAGTTCGCCGGCGGCACGTTCGGACTGCCCTGCCTGCTGGTCATCAAGCACCTGAAGAAGGGCGAGCGCCACGACAAGGCCAAGCTCAACGACGCCGTGCGCACCCAGCCGCCCGCCACGCTCACCCTCTGACGGGCCCTGACCCGATCACCCCCTGACGCCCCTTCGAGGAAAGCCCACCCATGCCCGCCACCGGCATCAGCCCGATCCTGGTCCGTCACCCCGAACTCACCGATCTCGCAACCAGGTTGACGGCCTTCCTGGACACCCACCTGCCCGAACCCGTCCGCGAGGGCGACCCCCGCCCCGACTGGCTCGCCCTGCGCGCGCAGGCCGCGGCCGCCGGACTCACCGGCATCGACGTCACCTTCCCCGACGAGCCCGACGAGCCCGACGAGCCCGACGAGTCGGGCGAACCCGGCGAACCGCGCGGACGCGTGGCCCAGGGGATGGCCATGTTCCTCGCCGGGCAGCGCGACTGCGACGCCCGCGAGATCTTCAGCACCGGACACGCCGCGATGCCGCTGCGCTACGGCTCGCCCACGCTCCTCCGCCGCACCCGTGAACAGGTCGTCGGCGCAGGTAAGTTGGCGGGCATCGCGGCCAGCGAGCCACACTCGGGTTCGGACCTGCGGGGCTTTCGCACCGTCCTGGTCGACCACGGCGACCATTTCGCGCTCTCCGGCTCCAAAGGGCTGATCAGCCGGGTCGAGGAGGCCTACGGCTTCGTCGTCTTCTGCAAGCTCGTCGACCGCGCGGACGCCGGCCGCGTCGACCTGCGCGACGTGCCGCTGTCCGCGGTGTGGGTGCCGGCCGACGCCGCCGGCGTGCTCACCGAGACCACCGACCCGATGGGCATGCGCGGCTGGAGCTTCGGCCACCTGCACTTCGTCGACACCCGCCTGGACAAGGACTTCCTGCTCGGCGCCCCCGGCGACGGCCGCCGGATCTTCGACGCGCACTTCTCCGCCTGGCGCCTGATGATGTCCCTGGTCTGCCTCGGCGCCGCCGCCGCGGCGATCCAGGAGTCCGCGGCCCGCACCCGCGCCCGCACCGTGGCCCGGATGCCGCTCGCCGCGATCCCGTCCGTCGCCGCCCGCCTGGGCACCGCCGCCGCCGAGGTCGAGGCCGCCACCGCCTGGTGCTTCGCACTGCTGGAGCGCATCGACCAGGGCGAGACCGACGTCGCCGCCTGCTCCGCCGCCAAGGCCCTGGCCACCGACACCGCCTACCGCGCCGTCGACCTCGCCCTCCAACTGCACGGCAGCGAGGGCTACACCAAGCACACCCCGATGGAGAAGCGCCTGCGAGACATCCGCGGGCTGCGCATCGCCGACGGGCCCAACGACGCGCTGTACAGCGTGCTGGCCCACGCGCTGCTGGCCGAGGAGCGGCAGGCCGGGGACGCGCAGGCCGGGGACGCACGGCTCCTGGCCCACCGCTGACTCCTCGTCGCCCAGCACACCACCGAACCGAGGCGCAAGGAACCGCACATGCCACCCACCTCGCCCTTCCGGACCGAAGTCGTCGACATCCTCGACGAGTTGGGTACCGACCCCGACCGCCCGGCCCTGATCCACCGGGGACGCACCACCACCGCCGGGGACCTGCGCGACCTCGCCCACCGGCTGGCACGCGCCCTGCGCGCCCGTGGCGTCGACCGCCACCACACGGTCACGCTGCTGACCGGCAACCGGCCCGAGGCGATCGCCGCGCGCTACGCCGCCAACCTGGTCGGCTGCCGGACCAACCAGCTCTACACCAAGCTGCCGGCCGACACGCAGGCCGCCATGGTCCGGGACGTCGAGACGCATACGCTGATCGTCGACCCCGAACACGTCGGCCGCGCCGCCGAGATCACCGGACGGACCCCCGTCGAGGCCGTCCTCGTCCTCGGCCCCACCGCGGCGGGCCCCACCACGGCGGGCACCGACCTGCCGGCCACCGACCTGCTGGCCCTCGCCGCCGCCGAGAGCGCCGACCCGTTCACCAGCCGGGCCCGGCCGGGCGACGTCCGCGCCATCCGCCACTCCGGCGGCACCACCGGCCACTCCAAGGGCATCTGCATCGGCTACGGCCAGGTCCGCCGCTTCGGCCCCGACCTGCCCGCCGCAGACCCGGCGGGCCCGCCACGCCTGCTGGTGTGCACCACCGTCGCCCACGCCGCAGGCCAGATGACCGACAAGGTGCTGCGGGCCGGCGGCAGCGTGGTGCTCCTCGATGAGTTCGACCCCGTCGCCGTCCTGACGGCCATCGAACAGGAACGCATCACCGACGTGTTCCTGATGCCCCCGCTGCTCTACCGGCTGCTGGACCACCCGCAGTCCGGGCACACCGACACCACCAGCCTGCGCCGCCTCACCTACGGCGGCTGCCAGGCCTCACCGGCCCGTCTCACCGACGCGGTCCGGCGCTTCGGCCCCGTCCTCGTCCAGCTCTACGGACAGCACGAGGCGGGCATCGTCAGCGTTCTCGACACCGGCGACCACGACCCGGCCCGCCCGCACCTGCTGCACTCGGTCGGCCGGATCGCCCCCGGCTACCGGGTCGCGATCCGCGACGAGCAGGGCCGCGACCTGCCCGCCGGCCGGCACGGCGAGGTGTGCATCGCCTCGGACAGCCTGATGCGGGGCTACTGGAAGCAGCCCGAACTGACCGCCGCCACCCTCAAGGACGGCTGGCTGCACAGCGGCGACGTCGGATACCTGGACGACGAGGGCTACCTCTACATCGTCGACCGGCTGAAGGACCTGATCAACACCGGCGCCGGCCACGTCTACACCTCCGAGGTGGAGGACCTGCTCAACTCCCACCCCCGGGTGCACCAGAGCGCGGTCTTCGGAGCCCCCGACGCCGACGGGATCGAACGCGTCCACGCCGTCGTCGTCCCCCTCCCCGGCACCCGCCCCGACCCGCAGGAACTGCGCACCCTGGTCCGCACCCGCCGCGGCCCGCTGCACGAGCCCGCCCACGTCGCCTTCCTCCCCGAACTGCCGCTCACCGACGCCGGAAAGCCCGACAAGAAGCTCCTGCGCCGGCAGGCGGCCGCGCGGTAGCGCGAACCGGATCCCGCCCGTTGCTGATTTCGTAGTCGGTCCCGGGAGGATCCCGTCAGCGGTTCGGCAGGCGTACCCCTGCGGCGCGGAGCTTGGCCTCGGTGAGCGAGGTCAGCCGGGCCGCGACCGGTGCCTGGTCCCCGCGGTGGTCGTTGATCAGCTTGTACTGGGCCGAAGCCTTGGCCCACGCCTGCAGTCCGGCGTGATCCCCCCGCAGCGCGGGGCTCGCGAGGTAGTGGTCGGCCATGGCGGTGGCGAGTTCTTCGATCCTCGGGTCGTCCGGTTCCCAGGTCTCCGCCTCCCGGCCGCGCTTGGCCAGGTCGACGTACTCGGGGTCGTCGAGGCCGTGTTCGAGCTGGGCCAGGAAGCCGTCGAAGCCCTCCGGCACCAGCGCCCGGGCCAGTACCAGGGCCTCGCGTTGCGCGGCCACGTAGTCGGGGCCGAAGCCGAGGCCGGGCATCCGGGCCAGGACCGCGCAGGCGCGGTCGGGCAGCAGGGCCCGGTCGCCGTCGGCGAGCCGGTGCAGCGTGTCGCGGCGGGCGACCAGCTCATCGATGCGTTCGGTGAGCTGGCGTGCGACGTCGGCGAGCGCGGCGCCGAACCGCGCGGCGTCGGCGTCGAGCATGGGAGCGATCTCGGCCAGCGGCACGCCCGCGGCGGCCAACGTCCGTACCTGCACCAGCTGCAGCAGCTCGCCGGATCCGTACCGGCGGTAGCCGGAGCCGTCCCGTTCCGGCTCCGCGACCAGGCCGAGCTTGTGGTAGTGCCGCACCGTCTTGACCGTGACGCCGACGAACGCCGCCGCCTGCCCGATCGTGACTCCGTTTTTCATCGGGCCAGTTTGCCGCAGAACACCTGGTCGACGAGCCGCTGTTGGGCGCTCTGGAACGCCGGTGCTATCGCCAGGTCGGCGTCGTCCACCCAGGTCAGCCCGGCGGTCAGGGTCTTGGCGCCGTCGGCTGTGCCGTACATCAGCGCCGCCGAGCCCATGGTGGCGCCGTTGTGGTGGAAGACGGTGCCGCCCTCCGTCTCCTGCGCGAACACCCCCAGGCCGTAACCGACCGTCGCCTCCGGCGCGCGCATCTCGGCCAGCAGCTCGGCGGGCAGGAGCGTGCCGCCCATCAGCGCGGAGAAGTACGTGTGCAGGTCCCGGGTGGTCGAGATCATGTCACCGCCGCCTCCGACCCAGGACGGGTTCTGACGGGTGACATCGACCGTCCGCTCCTGCCCGGCGTCCTCGTAGCGGTAGTAGCCGTGATTGTGCGGCTCGGGGACCTCCGGCGAGGCGCCCGGCGCCACGGTGCCGGTCATCCCGAGCGGACCCAGGATCAACCGCTGCAACTCCTCGGCGAACGAACGGCCGGTGACGCTCTCGATCACCAGCCGGGCCAGCACGTAGTTGGTGTTCGCGTAGCTCCAGCCCGTCCCCGGCGCGAACCGCGCAGGCTTGGACAACGACAGCCGCACCAGCTCTTCGGGCAGGTAGGTCTTGAAGCGGCCGTCCACCCACTCCTTGCCCCGCCAGGGCACCCCCGGCACGATCGTCCCGTCCTCGTAGAGCTCGCCGGTGTGGTTGAAGATCCCGCTGGTGTGCTGCAGCAGCATCCGCACCGTGATCCGCCGGTCGAGACCGAACCCCGGCAGGTAGTCGTCGGCCGGGGCGTCCAGGCCGATCCTGCCCTCGGCCACCAGCAAGAGCACCAACGCGGCGACGAAGTTCTTGGTGCTGCTGCCGATGCGGAAGTGCCCGTCCGTCAGCGGCCTGACGCTCTGACCCAGCTCGCGTACGCCGGCGCTGCCGACCCACTCGCCCTGCTCGTCGTTCACCCGGAGCTGGACCCCGATGAAACCGGACTCGACCAACTCCTCGATCGCCTTCTGCAGTCGAGGGCGATCCGCCCCCTGGCCGGAAACAGTGGTGGACATGATGGTTGGCTCCTTCGCATCGTCGTGCCGTCGGCGTCGTGCCGATGCGAGGAGCCTCCACCCTGCCCCAAGGTCAACCTCAACGGTGATCTGGCCCACAGTCACGTCCGGTCGGCGCCGCCGGCAGCGGGAACGTCCGGCCCCGGTCCGGATCCCGGCCGCCACACCAACTGTCGTGACATCCGGGAACCCTCACGAGATGTCGCCACGTGGCGTCGCTCCGGCCCGCAGGGGGCGGCGGGCCGTACGTGCGGTGCCCGCTCAGTCCTGCGCGCCGTCCGGCCACTGGGCCATCGGCGCGTAGACGCCGACCTCGGTGACGGTGCTGCCGGGCGGAAGGAAGGAGTCGAACGGGATCGGCGGCGCGCCGAGGTCGACCGTCAGCACCAGCAAGTACCGGTTCATGTCCGCCCAGGTGTCGCCGCCGAACGGCTCCACCTTGCTGACGTTGCCGAACCTGTGCTTGGGCGCACCCGGTAGGGCTGCGAGGTGGGGGGAGACGGCGTCCAGGAAGGCCTGCCGGGCCTGTTCCTCCTGCGCCATCTGCTCGTCGGTCGGGCCGGGGACGTCGTCGGACTGCTCGATGCCCGTTGCCGGTGTGTCGATCTGGTACGTGGCGGTCATCATCGGCGGATCATCTCCGGGGGACGGCGGGACTGGGCCGCCTGCCATCGTTTCGTGCCCGACTCTTCCCCGCCCGTCGGGCGCGCTCGAACGGCCGCGGGACCTCCTACAGGGAGCAGCGTCACGCCGGCGGCGCCGGGCACCCGTCGGGGCCCGGCGCCGTCAGCCGCCCTCCGGCGACGGCCGGGGGCCGGTCCCGGCGGCGAGGTCCTCGACGAACCGCTTGAAGCGGCGCAGGTCGCCGCGGACCTGGAGGCCGAGCACGCCCAGCCTGTCGGCGGCCCTCTCGGCCAGGCCGGTGGGCTGGAAGACCATGGTCATCCTCACCCGGGTCCGGGTCGCGCCGAGCGGCTCGAAGTCGACCGTGCCGGTGTGCTTCACGCTCTCGCCGGTGGTGCGCCAGGCGACCCGCTCGCCGGGTACCCGCTCGACGACCTCGGTCTCGAACTCCCGGGACAGCCCGGCGATCCTGGTCCGCCAGTGGGCGCGGCGGTCGTCCAGCTGTCTGACCTCCTCCACGCCGTCCATGAACTTCGGGAAGTCCTCGAAGGTCGCCCACTGGTCGTAGACGACGTGGACGGGCACGTCCACGTCGATCGACTCCTCCACCGTGCTCATTAGAGGACCATCCCTTCTGCAGCCCTCTTCGGTAGGGTTGTGACCTCTCGGTCCCGGTGGGTGCATGGCCAGTCGCGCGAGCCGTT
>NZ_JBIRFA010000042.1:0-66783 GCF_044327205.1 Kitasatospora sp. NPDC018058
CCTACGACCCCGACACCCACCAGGCCAACAGCAAGATCAAAACGACTCCCGAGACCACTCTGGCGGCATAGGGGTTGACTCAGGAAACTCATCGCCGTTCCCCCGGCCACGCCGCCGCGCCCACTGCACAGCGGACCGCCAGATCGTAGCGGCGGGCCCGGCCACCCCCCGTGTCCGGGCCCGCCGCCGGTGACCACCCGGCCTCACCGCGTCACCGCATCGCCTTGTCACCGCGTCAGTGCGCGGCGGCCTCCCAGTCGGCGCCGACGCCGACGGAGACGTCCAGCGGGGCGCGCAGCGGGTAGGCGCCGGCCATCTGCTCGCGGACGATGGCCTCGACCTGCTCGCGCTCGCCGGGGACCAGCTCCAGGACGATTTCGTCGTGGACCTGGAGCAGCATCCGGCTGGTGAGGCCGGCGGCGCGCAGGGCCTCGTCCACCCGGAGCATGGCGATCTTGACGATGTCGGCGGCCGAGCCCTGGATCGGGGCGTTGAGGGCCATCCGCTCGGCCATCTCGCGGCGCTGGCGGTTGTCGCTGTTGAGGTCCGGCAGGTAGCGGCGGCGGCCGAGCAGGGTCTCGGTGTAGCCGGTCGCGCGGGCCTCGTCGACGACGCGGCGCAGGTAGTCGCGCACGCCGCCGAAGCGCTCGAAGTAGGTGTCCATCAGGCCCTGGGCCTCGGCGGGCTTGATGCCGAGCTGCTGCGAGAGCCCGTACGCGGACAGCCCGTAGGCCAGGCCGTAGGACATCGCCTTGATCTTGCGGCGCATCTCGGCGTCGACCGCGGCGCCGGGGACCTCGAAGACCTGGGAGGCGACGGTGGTGTGCAGGTCCTCGCCGGAGGCGAAGGCCTCGATCAGCGCCTCGTCCTCGGACAGGTGCGCCATGATCCGCAGTTCGATCTGCGAGTAGTCGGCGGTGAGCAGCGACTCGTAGCCCTCGCCGACGATGAAGGCGCGGCGGATCGCGCGGCCCTCCTCGGTGCGGACCGGGATGTTCTGCAGGTTCGGGTCCTGCGAGGAGAGCCGGCCGGTGGCGGCGACCATCTGGTTGAAGGTGGTGTGGATCCGGCCCTTGGACGAGACCGTCTTGAGCAGGCCCTCGACGGTGGTGCGCAGCTTGGCCTGGTCGCGGTGGCGCAGCAGGATGACCGGCAGCTCGTTGTCGGTCTGGGTGGCCAGCCAGGTGAGCGCGTCGGCGTCGGTGGTGTAGCCGGTCTTGATCTTCTTGGTCTTCGGGAGGGCGAGTTCGCCGAAGAGGATCTCCTGGAGCTGCTTGGGCGAGCCGAGGTTGAACTCGTGCCCGGCGGCGGCGTGCGCCTCCTCGACGCAGCGCTGGATCTCGGCGGCGAACTGCGACTCGAGCCGGGTCAGCCACTCGCGGTCGGCGGCGATGCCGTAGCGCTCCATGCGGGCGAGCAGGGCGGCGATGGGCAGTTCCATGTCGTGCATCAGCCCGGCGGCGCCGACCTCGGCGAGGCGGGTGTCGAAGAGCGCGGCGAGGTCGAGTACGGCGCGGGCCTGGAGCATGAGCGCCTGGGCGTGCGCGGTTTCGTCCTCCTCCGGTGCGTCGAAGGCGAGTTGGCCGCTCTCGGCGGCGGGGGCCGGGGTGAGTGAGCGGGCCAGGTACTCCTCTGCGAGCACCTCCAGGGTGAAGGTGCGGCGGCCGGGCTTCTCCAGGTAGGCGGCGAGGGCGGTGTCGGCGACGACGCCCTCGACGGTCCAGCCGCGCTCGGCGAAGGCGCGCATGACCTGCTTGGCGATGTGCAGGGCCTTGGGGGCGGCCGGGTCGGCGAGCCAGCCGGCGAAGGCCCGCTCGTCCTCCTCGGCGAGCAGCGCCGGGTCGAACCAGGCGGCGGACTCCCCTGCGGCGAGGGCGACTTCGGTGACCTCGCCGGTGCCGAGCGCCCACTGGTAGACGGCGGCCAGGGCGACGGTGGTCTTGCCGTCACAGGCGTGCTCGCGCAGCCAGGCGGCCAGCGTGCCCGGGTCGGTGAGCAGTTCGCCGTCGACCTCGACGCCGGGGGCGAGTTCGGCGGCCTCCTCCTCGCCGGTGGTCGGGTCGATGCCGAAGACGCGGTCGCGGAAGTTGGCGTTGCGGAACTCCAGCGACTCCATCAGGGTGCCGACGGCGGTCTTGTCGAAGGCCTGGCGGGCCAGGTCGGCGACGCCCAGCGGGAGTTCGACGTCGCGGACCAGCTCGGTGAGCACCCGGTTGCGCTTGACCGAGTCGAGGTTGTCGCGCAGCTTCTCGCCGATCTTGCCCTTCACCTCGTCGGCGCGGGAGACGAGTTCGTCGAAGGAGCCGAACTGGTTGACCCACTTGGCGGCGGTCTTCTCGCCGACGCCGGGGATGCCGGGCAGGTTGTCGGACGGGTCGCCGCGCAGGGCCGCGAGGTCGGGGTACTGGCGGGGGGTGACGCCGTACTTCTCGGTCACCTTCTCCGGGGTGAAGCGGGTGAGCTCGGAGACGCCCTTGGTCGGGTAGAGCACGGTGATGTGGTCGGTGACCAGCTGGAGCGAGTCGCGGTCGCCGGTGACGATGTCGACGTCGTAGCCGGCCGCCTCGGCGGCGGTGGCCAGGGTGGCGATGATGTCGTCGGCCTCGAAGCCCTCGACGGTGAGCCGGGGGATGTTCATGGCGTCGAGCAGTTCGCCGATCAGGCCGATCTGGCTGCGGAACTCGTCCGGCGTCTTGGCGCGGTTGGCCTTGTAGTCGGGGAACTCGACGGAGCGGAAGGTCTGCCGGGAGAGGTCGAAGGCGACGGCGAGGTGGGTGGGGGCCTCGTCCCGGACGGTGTTGGCGAGCATCGAGGCGAAGCCGTAGACCGCGTTGGTGGGCTGTCCGGTGGAGGTGTTGAAGTTCTCCACGGGCAGGGCGTAGAAGGCCCGGTAGGCCATCGAGTGCCCGTCGAGCAGCATCAGCCGGGGTCGCGGGCCGGCCCCGCCGCCACCCGTCGCGCCCTTGTCCGTACTCTGCGTAGCCACGTCAACGTCCGTTCCTGCCGATTCCACTACCGGCCACCGATCCTATGGCCCGGCACCGACAAAAGGGGCACCGGCGAAACCCGCGCCCGGGCGGCGGCGCGGGCACTACCAGCGAGTAGGACGGTCGTACGATCACAGGCAGCACGACCCGTGACCCCCGAGCGGCAGGAGTTTCCCCATGACCGACGCGGCCCCCGACACCGCCCCCGTCCTGAAGGTCCCGCAGGACGTACTGGACCACTTCGCCAAGCTCGGGGTGGCCCCGGAGACCTTCTCCGGCGGCCACCTCGGCGAGAAGCTCGGCATCCGGATCGTCGAGGCCTCCGGCGACCGCGTGGTCGGCACCATGCCGGTGGAGGGCAACCAGCAGCCGTACGGGCTGCTGCACGGCGGCGCGTCGGCGGCGCTGGCCGAGACGCTGGGCTCGATCGGCGCGATGCTGCACGCGGGCCCCGGCCGGTACGCGGTGGGCGTGGACCTCAACGCCACCCACCACCGTTCGGCCACCTCCGGCCTGATCACCGGGGTGGCGACAGCGGTGTTCAAGGGCCGCACCGCCGCTACCTACGAGATCGCGATCACCGACGACACCGGCAAGCGGATCACCAGCTGCCGACTGACGTGCATGCTGCGCGACTTGTGATCCCGCGGTAATCCCGCGCGATACCGGAGCGACAAAAACCCTACGACCACTAACAGTTACGGCCGGGACACCATCAAATCCCTTCCCCGCCCCCTTGTTTGACCTTCCGCCGCCCTGGGCAGGCGTTGGTCTGGACAAGGGGGCGGCGGCATGTCCGGGGGCGGTTGACGCGACCCCCGCACTTGTGACGCTGCGTAACAAGTAGGGAATCCCGGCAAACGGCGGCTCCACGGCCCCCAGTCGCCCCGGAACCCCGCCGCCACACCCTCCCTGTCCGAAATTCGGACGCGCACGGCCGAAAGCAGCACACCGGACGCTCACGTCCGATTATCGACGACGCCAGCCGCAACCCCCATTTCTGGCCCTTACATGGCTCTACCAGCGAGTAAGCGCCCGACAGTTCAGGGTCGGTCGAGCCGGAACGACCACATGCTGAGACAATTGCTCCGTGTGCTCATAACAAGAGAATCACAGCCTGCTCACACCACTGCCCGAGCCGCCCAACGAGGCCTAGAGTCACGGCCAGTCACCGCGCCATCCGGAATGGACCCGGCCCTCCGCGCACCCCGGCTCCCGCCACTCAGGCGCGGGCGCCTCCTGAACCGAAGGGGACCCTCGTGCGTCATCGTTCTGCAGTTGTCGTGAGCATTGCCGTGATCGGCGCCCTCAGCCTCAGCGCCTGCGGCTCCCGCGGGTCCAAGTCCGGCGACGGCGCCGGCAGCAAGGACAACAGCGCCTCCACCACCGTCGTCATCGGCGTCGACGCCCCGCTCACCGGCGACCTCTCCGCCCTCGGCCTCGGCATCCGCAACTCCGTGGACCTCGCCGTCAAGAAGGCCAACGAAACCAACGAGGTCCCCGGCGTCAAGTTCGAGATCAAGGCCCTCGACGACACCGGCAAGCCCGCCCCCGGCCAGCAGAACGCCACCCAGCTGGTCGCCGACGACAAGGTCCTCGGCGTCGTCGGCCCGCTCAACTCCAGCGTCGCGCAGTCCATGCAGCAGATCTTCGACGACAAGAACCTGGTCGAGATCTCCCCCGCCAACACCGGCGTCGCCCTCAGCCAGGGCGAGAAGTGGGCCAGCGGCGACAAGAAGCGCCCCTTCAAGTCCTACTTCCGCACCGCCACCACCGACGCCGTCCAGGGCCCCTTCGCCGCCCAGTTCCTCTACAACGACGCCAAGAAGACCAAGGTCTTCCTCATCGACGACCAGAAGACCTACGGCGCCGGCCTCGCCGCCACCTTCAAGGGCGAGTTCACCAAGCTCGGCGGCACCCTCGCCGGCGAGGAGCACGTCAACCCCGATGACCGCGACTTCGCCGCCATCGTCACCAAGGTCAAGAGCTCCGGCGCCGACGCCGTCTACTACGGCGGCGAGTACCCCGCGGCCGGCCCGCTCTCCCTCCAGCTCAAGGAGGCCGGCGTCAACATCCCGCTGATGGGCGGCGACGGCATCCAGAGCGGCGACTTCATCAAGCTCAACCCCAAGAGCCAGGGCGACTTCGCCACCGCCGTCGGCCTGCCCGTCGAGTCCCTCGACACCGCCAAGAAGTACATCGCCGACTACAAGGCGGCCAACTACAAGGACGCCTACGAGACCTACGGCGGCTACTCCTACGACAGCGCCTGGGCCATCATCCAGGCCGTCAAGAACGTCGTGAAGGACAAGGGCAAGCTCCCCACCGGCGCCGACGCCCGCACCGCCGTCCGCGACGCCGTCCAGAACGTCTCCTTCGACGGCGTCACCGGCAAGGTCTCCTTCGACGAGTTCGGCGACACCACCAACAAGCAGCTCACCGTCTACACCGTCAAGGACGGCAAGTGGGCCGTGGAGAAGTCCGGCACCTTCAGCGGCTGACGGGCCCCGGAAACAGCTCCACCAGCGCGCGGGGGCGCCACGAGTGCCCCCGCGCGCCCCCACATCCACCACCCACGCGGACACCCCCGAACGCACTACGGAGGCCCAGCGGTGCACGACCTACCGCAGCAGCTGGCCAACGGCCTGATCCTCGGCGCCCTCTACGGACTCGTCGCGATCGGCTACACGATGGTCTACGGCATCGTCCAGCTCATCAACTTCGCCCACGGCGAGATCGTCATGGTCGGCGGCTTCGGCGCCCTGACCGCCTACCTCGCCCTCCCCGGCGGCACCACCCTGTGGCTGGCCCTACCACTCATGCTGATCGCCGGCATCCTGGTCTCCACCCTCACCGCCGTCGCCGCCGAGCGCTTCGCCTACCGGCCGCTGCGCAACGCCCCCCGGCTCGCCCCGCTCATCACCGCCATCGGGCTGTCCATCTTCCTGCAGCAGCTCGTCTTCTCCTTCTACCCCGACGCCAAGAAGGCCCGGGTCTTCCCCAAGATCCCCGGCGACCCCTTCAGCCTCGGCTCCGTCACCATCCAGCGCAGCGACCTCTTCCTGATCATCGCCGCCCCGCTGTGCATGCTCGCCCTCGGCTGGTTCGTCACCCGCACCCGCTCCGGCCGCGCCATGCAGGCCACCAGCCAGGACCCCGACACCGCCAAGCTGATGGGCATCGACACCGACCGCATCATCGTGCTGGCCTTCGCCATCGGCGCCGCCTTCGCCGCCGTCGCGGCCGTCGCCTACGGACTGCGCAGCGGCCAGGTCGACTTCCGCATGGGCTTCATCCTCGGCCTCAAGGCCTTCACCGCCGCCGTCCTCGGCGGCATCGGCAACATCTACGGCGCCATGCTCGGCGGCATCGCCCTCGGCCTCGCCGAAGCCCTCGCCACCGGCTACATCCAGCACCTGCCCGGCATGGACCTCTTCGGAGGCGGCGCCTGGAAGGACGTCTGGGCCTTCGTACTCCTCATCCTCGTGCTCCTCGTCCGGCCCCAAGGCCTGCTCGGCGAGCGCGTCGCGGACAGGGCGTGACCACCATGACCACCACCAGCACCGAGACCACCCCGGTCATCCCCCTGCCGACCCGCGCCGCCGTCGCCCTCACCGGCCTCGGCGCCCTCGCCACCGCCGTCTCCGCCGCCATGTCCTGGACCTGGACCAGCGACTTCCCCGGCGACCTCACCCACTTCGGCTCCCCCGCCGGCCTGCAGTGGCTCGCGATCGTCGCCGGCGTCCTCACCCTGCTGCTGCTCCTCGCCGTCCAGGGCACCCCCGGCCTGCGCTGGGCCGCCCCCGCCCGCAGCAACAACGCCGTCCTCTACGCCGCCACCGGCGCCCTGGCCGTCGCCGCCTACTCCGTCGCCGCCATCTCGGTCGAACTCGGCGGCCTGGCCAACCTCGAACCCGGCGGCTGGGTCCTCGCCGCCGGCGGCCTGATCACCGTCCTCGGCGCCCTCGGCCTCCCGCTCGACCGCCGCACCCACGTCCCGCTGCGGATCCTCGACAAGCGGCTCTTCCTGCTCGTCCCCGCCGCCCCGATCGGCTGGTTCGCCGCCCACGCCATCCCCGACGACCAGCCGGTCGCCCCGGTGATGACCGCCCTGTCCGGCGCCCTCGCCATCGCCACCGGCGCCGTCCTGCTGCTCCAACTCGGCCACCTCGCCAACAGCCGGCTGCGCCTGGGCAAGATCGACCGCCCGCTGGACGCGCCGCGCCAACTCCCCTCCTGGGTCGAGGTCCTGATCATCGTGCTGGCCTTCGGACTCGGCCTCTACGCGATCACCTTCGGCATCGACACCGAGTACGGCGAACTCTTCACCGGCTACCTGCTGCTGGCCGGCTTCGTGGCCGCCGCGCTCGGCAGGTCCGGCCTGCTCGCCCGACTGCGCGCCCTGACCGTCAAGCACCGCCCGGTCACCACCGGCGCCGCCTTCGCCGCCGCGGCCAGCTTCCCCTTCACCCAGAGCAGCGACCAGTACACCTCGGTCGCCACCAACATCCTGATCTTCGCCACCGTCGCCCTCGGCCTCAACATCGTCGTCGGCCTGGCCGGCCTGCTCGACCTCGGGTACGTCGCCTTCCTCGGCGTCGGCGCCTACGCCGCCGCCCTGGTCTCCGGCTCCCCCGCCTCACCCATCCACGTCCAGTTCCCGTTCTGGGCCGCGATGCTCACCGGCGCCGTCGTCTCGATGATCTTCGGCGTGCTGATCGGCGCCCCCACCCTGCGGCTGCGCGGCGACTACCTCGCCATCGTCACCCTCGGCTTCGGCGAGATCTTCCGCATCACCATGCTCAACCTCAACGGCACCACCGGCCCCAAGATCACCAACGGCTCCAACGGCATCCCGCGCATCCCCGACCTGGAGATCCTCGGCTTCGACCTCGGCAAGACCCACACCGTCGCCGGCATCGAACTCGGCCGCTTCTCCAACTACTACCTGCTGATGCTGCTCGTCACCGCCCTCGTCGTCCTGGTCTTCGCCCGGGTCGGCAACTCCCGCATCGGCCGCGCCTGGGTCGCCATCCGCGAGGACGAGACCGCCGCCGAGGCCATGGGCATCAACGGCTTCCGCCTCAAGCTCCTCGCCTTCGCCATGGGCGCCTGCCTGGCCGGCCTGGCCGGCACCGTCCAGGCCCATGTCAGCTACACCGTCACCCCTGACCAGTACACCTTCGCCGAAGCCCTGCCGCCCAACTCCGCCTTCCTGCTCGCCGCCGTCATCCTCGGCGGCATGGGCACCATCAGCGGCCCGCTGGCCGGCGCCACCCTCCTCTTCCTCATCCCCAAGAAGCTCGAATTCCTCTCCGACTACCAGCTCCTCGCCTTCGGCGCCGCCCTCATCGTCCTGATGCGCGTGCGCCCCGAAGGCCTCATCCCCAACCGGCGCCAGCAGCTGGAATTCCACGAGGCCGCCATCCCGGCCCAGCCCACCGGCGAGCCGACCGCACTCACCAAGGCAGGGGCGTGACCCACGCGATGACCACCGCTGCTGCTCCCCTGAACGCGACGCCCCAAGGCGTCAAGCCCCTCCTCGAAGTCACCGGCGTCACCATGCGCTTCGGCGGCCTCACCGCCGTCAACGACGTCTCCCTGACCGTCGGCGAGGGCGAGATCATCGGCCTGATCGGCCCCAACGGCGCCGGCAAGACCACCTTCTTCAACTGCCTCACCGGCCTGTACGTCCCCACCGAGGGCACCGTCCGCTACCGCGACACCCTGCTGCCGCCCAAGCCCCACCTGGTCACCCAGGCCGGCATCGCCCGCACCTTCCAGAACATCCGGCTCTTCGCCAACATGACCGTCCTGGAGAACGTCCTCGTCGGCCGCCACACCCGCACCAAGGAAGGCATCTTCTCCGCCATCCTGCGCGGCCCCGGCTACCACCGCGCCGAAGCCGAGAGCCGCGCCAAGGCCATGGAACTGCTCGCCTTCACCGGCCTCGCCGACAAGGCCGACCACCTCGCCCGCAACCTCCCCTACGGCGAACAGCGCAAGCTGGAGATCGCCCGCGCCCTCGCCTCCGACCCCGGGCTGCTCCTGCTGGACGAGCCCACCGCGGGCATGAACCCGCAGGAGACCCGGGCCGCCGAGGAGCTCGTCTTCGCCATCCGCGACAAGGGCATCTCGATCCTCGTCATCGAGCACGACATGCGCTTCATCTTCAACCTCTGCGACCGGACCGCCGTCCTGGTCCAGGGCCAGAAGATCGTCGAAGGCGACCGCGAGACCGTCCAGAACGACGAACGCGTCATCACCGCCTACCTCGGCGCCCCGCTCGAAGGCACCACCCCGGCCGCGCCGGAGACCGTTACGGAGACCGACCAGTGACCGCACTCCTCGAGGTCGAGGACCTCCGCGTCGCCTACGGCAAGATCGAGGCCGTCAAGGGCATCAGCTTCACCGTCAACCAGGGCGAGGTCACCACCCTGATCGGCACCAACGGCGCCGGCAAGACCACCACCCTGCGCACCCTCTCCGGCCTGCTCAAGCCCACCGCCGGCCGGATCACCTTCGACGGCCAGGACCTGAGTACGGTGCCCGCGCACAAGATCGTCGCCCTGGGCCTGGCCCACTCCCCCGAGGGCCGGCACATCTTCCCCCGGATGACGATCGAGGAGAACCTCCTCCTCGGCGCCTTCCTGCGCACCGACACGGCCGGCATCACCGCCGACGTGGAACGGGCCTACGGCCTCTTCCCCATCCTCGGCGAACGCCGCAAGCAGGCGGCGGGCACGCTGTCGGGCGGTGAGCAGCAGATGCTGGCGATGGGTCGGGCGCTGATGTCCCAGCCCAAGCTGCTGATGCTGGACGAGCCCTCGATGGGGCTCTCCCCGCTGATGATGCAGAAGATCATGTCCACCATCGTCGAGCTCAAGTCGAGCGGTACGACCATCCTGCTGGTCGAGCAGAACGCCCAGGCCGCCCTGTCGCTGTCCGACCGCGGTTACGTCATGGAGACCGGCCGCATCGTCCTCTCCGGCACCGGCACCGACCTGTTGCACGACGAGTCGGTCCGGAAGGCCTACCTCGGCGAGGACTGACATACGTCGAAGGGCCCGGCGGAATCATCCGCCGGGCCCTTCCCCATGTCCGTGTTACTCGGACTTGCCCTCTTCCGCCTTCTTGCGGTCCTGGGCCTCGCCCTCCTCGATGACCGCCTCGGCCACCGCCGCCATCGTCATCCGCCGGTCCATCGAGGTCTTCTGGATCCACCGGAACGCGGCCGGCTCGGTCAGCCCGAACTTCGTCTGCAGCACGCCCTTCGCCCGGTCCACCAGCTTCCGGGTCTCCAGCCGCTGGGTGAGGTCCCCGATCTCCTTCTCCAGCGCCCGCATCTCGGTGTACCGCGACACCGCCATCTCGATCGCCGGCACCAGGTCCGACTTGGAGAACGGCTTCACGATGTACGCCATCGCCCCGGCGTCGCGGGCCCGGTCCACCAGCTCCCGCTGCGAGAACGCGGTCAGCATGAGGACCGGCGCCAGGTGCTTCTCGTGGATCTGCTCAGCCGCGGAGAGCCCGTCCAGGACCGGCATCTTCACATCGAAGATCGCCAGGTCCGGCTTCAGCTCCTCGACGAGCCGCACCGCCGTCTCCCCGTCCCCCGCCTCGCCGACGACGGTGTACCCCTCCTCTTCGAGCATCTCCTTCAGGTCGAGGCGGATCAGCGCCTCGTCCTCGGCGATCACAATCCGAGTGATCTGGGGCGAATCGGTCTCAAGCGGCTGTGCCTGCTCGTCGGCGGTGCTCACGGGGCTCCTAGTTCCGGCGGGGTCCTGCAGTAATTGAGGGTACCTAGCAGCGGCCAACCACACACAGCCGGTATGCTCTGTCGGGACTGACCCCGCCGGGTTGGTGGAACGGCATACACGGATGTCTCAAACACATCTGCCCGAGAGGGCTTGCGGGTTCGAATCCCGCACCCGGCACCAGAATCTTCCTTATGTTCCCAGATCGCAGGGAATTCACCTCATCTAGTGGACCACGCCCAAAGCGTCCACCATCCGACTTGACTCGCCTCACTCTGGCGCACATGACCACTCTCTCCGTGCGCGAACAGGCTGTCCACCTCCTGCGTCGAGGCATCAGCAATGCCGAGGTCGCCCGCCGCCTCCGCGTCCCGAAGGGCACAGTCTCATGGTGGAAGCACCAGGACCTCGCCAAACGCAACGAGCTCCCCGGCCGTAAGCGCTCTGCGTGTATGCACTGCTACGGCGACGAGCTGAACCGCCCCGCCTACGCCTACCTACTTGGCCTGTACCTCGGTGACGGCCACATCCTGCTACCCAACGAATACCGCAGGACCCAGAGTCTCCAGATCACCTGTGACGACAAGTGGCCGGGCATCACGGACTCCGTCGAACAGGCCATGCGCCAGGTCCTCCCAAACAACAAGCCCTGCCGGGTACGGCGCACCGGATGCCACGACGTCAAGGTCTATTCGAACCACCTGACCTGCCACTTCCCCCAGCACGGCCCCGGCAAGAAGCACGAGCGCACCATAGCCCTGGAACCCTGGCAGCAGGAGATCGTCGATGCGCATCCCTGGGAGTTCCTGCGCGGCCTTATCCACTCCGACGGCACCCGGATCACCAACTGGGCGACCCGCACGGTCGGCGGCATCACGAAGCGCTACGAGTACCCGCGTTACTTCTTCACCAACACCTCGACCGACATCATCGGCCTCTTCGCCGCCACCCTCGACGCCGTCGGCGTCCAGTGGAAGGCCTCGCTCCCGCGCCCCACGGGCCAGGTCAACATCTCCATCGCCCGCAAGGACTCCGTCGCCCTCATGGACGCCCACATCGGCCCCAAGTACTGACGGCGGTGCGGCCCTCCCCTGGAAGGGCCGCGCCGCGCAAGGAGCGTCAGACGTCCAGCGTCCCCACGTGGTGGACGCGGACGAGGTTGGTGGAGCCGGCGAGGCCGGGCGGGGAGCCTGCGGTGATGACGACGATGTCGCCCTTCTGGCAGCGGCCCAGCGACAACAGCGCCGCGTCGACCTGTTCGACCATCTGGTCCGTCGTCGGGGCGAACGGGCCGAGGAAGGTCTCGACGCCCCAGGTGAGGGCGAGTTGGCTGCGCACCGCCGGTTCGTAGGTGAAGGCGAGCACCGGGATCGGCGAGCGGTAGCGGGTCAGCCGGCGGGCGGTGTCGCCGGACTGGGTGAACGCGATCAGGTACTTCGCGTGCAGGAAGTCGCCGATCTCGGCGGCCGCGCGGGCGACGGCGCCGCCCTGGGTCCGCGGCTTGCTGCCGGCGGTCAGCGGGGGCAGTCCGGCCGCCAGGATGTCGTTCTCGGCGGCCTCGATGATCCGGCCCATGGTCTTGACCGTCTCGACCGGGTACTTGCCGACCGAGGTCTCCCCGGAGAGCATCACCGCGTCCGTCCCGTCCAGGACGGCGTTGGCGACGTCGGAGGCCTCGGCGCGGGTGGGCCGGGAGGCGTTGATCATCGAGTCGAGCATCTGGGTCGCGACGATGACCGGCTTGGCGTTGCGCCTGGCGAGCTTGATGGCGCGCTTCTGGACGAGCGGGACCTGTTCGAGGGGCATCTCCACGCCCAGGTCCCCGCGGGCCACCATGATGCCGTCGAAGGCGTCCACGATGGAGTCCAGGTTCTCGACCGCCTGCGGCTTCTCGATCTTGGCGATGACCGGGACGTGCCGCCCTTCCTCGGCCATCACCCGGTGCACGTCCTCGATGTCGCGCCCGCTCCGCACGAAGGAGAGCGCGACCAGGTCGGCCCCTGTGCGCAGCGCCCATCGCAGGTCGGCGACGTCCTTGTCGCTGAGTGCGGGGACGGAGACGGCGACGCCGGGGAGGTTGAGGCCCTTGTGGTCGGAGACGAGCCCGCCCTCGATGACGAGACATCGCACCCGGGGTCCGTCGACGGCGACGACCTCCAGGGTGACACGTCCGTCGTCGACGAGGATGCGTTCGCCCCGGCCGACGTCGCCGGCGAGGCCGGCGTAGGTGGTGCCGCAGTTGTCCTTGTCCCCCACGACGCCCTTGTCGGTGGAGATGGTGAACTCGTCGCCGCGTTCGAGAAGTACCGGCCCGTGGGCGAAGGTGTCGAGCCGGATCTTCGGGCCCTGAAGGTCGACGAGGACGCCGACGCTCCGGCCGGTCTCGTCGGCGGCCTTGCGGACGCGGCGGTAGCGTTCCTCGTGTTCGGCCTGGGTGCCGTGGCTGAGGTTGAATCGGGCGACGTCCATCCCGGCGTCGACCAGGGACTTGATCTGGTCGTACGAGTCCGCGGCGGGCCCGAGGGTGCAGACGATTTTTGCTCGGCGCATACAGCTGAGGGTAGGTATTACCGGCGCGTAACCACGACGCGGGTCCGGGCCGCGGGATGACCGTTACGGAAAGGCGAGTTGAACAATCTGACGCACCCTCGGACCGGTGTGCGACGGCCGTACTGACACCCCCTCCGGATCCTCCGTCGATGCGATTCCGTGAAGCGGTGTTCACCCCCGGTTCACCGTCCCTTCCGTCCGTGCTCCCTGCCCGGCGGGACGCTCGTCACCTCCGGGTGACCACCCGGACGAGGGAGCGGACGAGGGGGAGGCGCTCGGCATGAGACGCGCTCTGGGGGTGCTCGCGGCCTTAGTGCTGTTGGGCGGGGTGACGTACGCACTGATCCCGGACGACGGGACGGACCCGAAGAAGCCGGTGACGGTGACCGGACTGATCGGCTCGGAGAAGCGCGCCTTCTTCGAAAGCCCTGAGGTGAAGGCCGAGTTGGCCAAGCAGGGTCTGGAGGTGCACACCGACTCGACCGGCTCGTGGACGATGAGCGAGCAGGCGGGGAACAGCTCCGTGCTGGACTTCGCGTTCCCGGCGAGCACCGCGCCGGCCCGCGAGATCCAGCGCAACTGGGGGCAGCAGGACTCCCCGCTGGTGCCGTTCTACTCGCCGCTGGTGGTGGTGGCGCACGCGCCGGTGGCGCAGATCCTCAAGGACAACAAGCTGGCCGCCCAGGACGCTGATTCGGGCGTCTGGACGTTCAAGATGGACGAGTACGTCAAGGACCTGAGGGCGAACAGCAAGTGGCAGGACCTGGCGAAGACCGAGGGCCACGGTGAACTGTCCGGCCCGATCTTCGTCACCGCCACCGACCCGGAGAGCTCCTCCTCGGGTGCGCTGTACATCGCGCTGCTGTCGTTCGTCCTGAACAACGACCTGGTGGTCTCCGACGACGCGGGCGTCGACGCCGCCCGGACCGTCCTGCACCGGGCGACCGCGCTGCAGGGCGGCCAGAAGAGCAGCAGCGACGAGCCGTTCCGGGACTTCCTCGCGGGTGTCGGCAATCCGCTGATCTTCGGCTACGAGTCCCAGGTCGCCGCGATGGCGGTCCAGGGCCAGCCGACCGGGGACATGGTGGTGATGTACCCGGACACCACCGCCTACTCCGACCACACCATCATCGCCCGCACCGAGAACGGGCGGAAGCTGGCCGGCCTGCTCCAGAACGACGAGGCGCTGCGCGCCCTGGAGGTGAGGTTCGGCTTCCGCCCGCAGGCCAGTAGCGGCGCCTTCGCGGATCGGGTGAAGGACATCAGGCAGCCGGTCTTCGCCCAGGACCTGAACGCGGCGAAGGTGAAGCAGTCGCCCGTGCCGTCCCTGGACAACCTGCTCAAGCTGACCGCCGCGGCGAAGGGGAGCCCGAAGTGAACGTCCGGATGAAGCACCGCGGTTGGGCGGCGGCGGCGCTGGCGGCCGTGCTCGCGGCGGCCTCCGCCTGCACCTCCTCCGGCCCCGCGCCCGCCCCGAACCCCAGCCCCACGCCCAACGAGAGCGCCCGTCCCGGGGTGCTGCGTATCCTGGCGGGCAGTGAACTGCAGGACCTGGCCCCGATCCTGGACGAGGCCAGGAAGGCCACCGGGGTGACGGTGCAGTTCGCCTGGACGGGCACCCTGGACGGCGCGGACGCCGTCTCCTCGGGCCGGGCGGACGGCAAGTACGACGCGGTCTGGTTCCCGTCCAACCAGTACCTGCGCCTGGACCCGACCGGGAAGTCCAAGGTGCTCTCGGAGACCCCGGTGATGGTCTCGCCGGTGGCCGTCGGCGTGCGCTCCTCCGTGCTGAACGACCTCGGCTGGGGCGACGGTTCGAAGGTCACCTGGGCGCAGATCGGCGACGCGGCCGCGGCCGGGAAGCTGTCGTACGGGATGTCCGACCCCTCGCGTTCCAACTCCGGCTTCTCCACCCTGGTCGCGGTGGCGGCCGCCTTCTCCGGCGCGGGGGCGGCGCTCACCGAGGAGGACGTGCAGAAGGCGACCCCGCAGCTGAAGCAGTTCTTCACCGGCCAGAAGCTGACCTCCGGCTCCTCCGGCTGGCTGGCGCAGGCGTACACCAAGGCCGAGCCCGGCAAGGTCGGCGCCCTGGTCAACTACGAGTCGGTGCTGCTGTCGCTGAACAAGACGCTGCCGCCCGAGCAGCGGCTCACCGTGGTGCGCCCGCAGGACGGCGTGGTCTCGGCGGACTACCCGCTGTCGCTGCTGTCCTCGGCGGCGCCGAGCGAGCGCGATTCCTTCCAGAAGCTGACCTCCTACCTGCTGAAGCCGGAGGTGCAGCAGCGCATCTCCGAGGTGACGCTGCGCCGCCCGGTGACGGCCGGCACCGCCCCGGCGGCCGGGCTGCCCGCCGACCGCCGTCGCGAGCTGCCGTTCCCGGGCACCAGGGCGGTCGCGGACGGCCTGCTGGCCTCGTACCAGAACGAGCTGCGCCGCCCGTCCCGGACGGTGTACGTGTTGGACACCTCGGGTTCGATGGAGGGCTCCCGGCTGGCCTCGCTGAAGGCGGCGCTGAGCCGGCTGACCGGCACGGACGACACCCGCGGGGTGCGTCGTTTCCGGGACCGCGAGGAGGTGACGCTGATCTCCTTCGCCTCCAGCGTGAAGTGGGCCAAGACGCACGCCGTCCCGGCCTCGGGCGGCCAGCCGGGCCCGCAGGCGGAGCTGGCGTCGATCAACGCGGACGTGCAGTCGCTGTCGGCCTCGGGCGGCACCGCGCTGTACGACTCGCTGGAGGAGGCGTACCGGGTGATCGAGCGTCAGCAGAAGGCGGCGAACGACGACCGGTTCACCTCGATCGTGCTGATGACCGACGGGGAGAGCAACGAGGGCGCCACGGACGGCGATTTCAAGCGCTTCCACGACGGGCTGCCGGCCGCCGAGAAGTCGATCCCGGTGTTCCCGATCAAGTTCGGCGAGGCGGCGGTCGGCCAGCTGCAGGGGGTCGCGGACATCAGCGGCGGCAAGCTGTTCGACGGCGGCGGCTCGCTGGACGGGGTGTTCGAGGAGATCCGTGGCTACCAGTGACGGGTTCGGCCGGCAGGCGCTGCGCTACCTGGAGTCGGCCCGGAACCTGGTCGGCTGCGCGGGCGGGGCCGTAGGCCTGGGACTGCACTTCGCCGGGCTGGGCGGGGCCTGGTGGCCGGGCGTGGTGGCCGGGTTGTACGGGGCCGGCGCACTGCTGACCCCGGGCCCGTCGGACCCGTCACCGCCCCCGCCACCGCCCCCGCCACCGCCGCCTCCGAAGCCGGACGAGCCGAGGCCCGAACTGGACGCGCTCGCCGCCTACCTGGACACGGTCCCGCTGCCGCCCTCCGCCGGGGTGGACGCCCTGCTGGCCGCGCTGCGCGAGGCCGGCCCCGGCCCGGTGGCGGAGCGGATCGTCCGGCACGGTCTGCCGGTCGCGGTGGACGGCTACCTGCGGGCGCGCACCTGGCTGCCCTGGGCGAGCCCGGACGCGCCGGACCCGGCAGCGGAGCTCGGCCGCGAGGTGAAGCAGCTCTCCTCCGACCTCGGCTGACCGGACGCGACCGACCCGACGGCGACCGGCCCGGGTCCGGTTGGCCGGAACCCGGCCAACCGGACCCCGAGTGGCCCGATTTCGACCGTCCCGCCCGTATACCACCCCCTTTCCCGCCCACCTCGGTCACGAACGAGTCGCCAAGATCTCACCTGTTGGAAACGTCCAGGGGCTACCCATCGCACCGGCCCGCACGGCAGACTTCTACGCGCGTCCTTCTACGCGCGTCACCGCATCGCGCGCGCGTCACGCACCTCGTACGTACACACGTTGACGGTCCATCCGCCGTCGTTCCCACTCGGGAGAGTCGTCCATGTCCCTGAACCGCCGTGACTTCGTCACCCGGTCCGCAGCCACCGCCGCCGGCGCCGCCCTGGCCGGCGGAGCCGTCGTCGCCGCCGCCCCCGCCGCCGCGGCCGCCGAGCCGGACACGGCGGCCGCGAAGGGCAACAAGCACCAGCCCCGCCGCCAGGCCTTCACCGTCATGGGCACCACCGACCTGCACGGCCGGGTGCTCAACTGGGACTACTTCACCGACGCCGAGTACGTCGACAAGGCCCACAACGCGGTCGGCCTCGCCAAGATCTCCACCCTGGCCAACCAGGTGCGCGAGGAGAAGGGCTGGGACCGCTGCCTGCTGATCGACTCGGGTGACATCATCCAGGGCACCCAGCTGACCTACTACTACGCCCGGGTCGAGCCGATCGCCACCGACGGCGACAACGTGCCGGACCACCCGATGGCCGTCGCCATGAACCTCATGGGCTACGACGCCGCCGCGCTCGGCAACCACGAGTTCAACTACGGCATCCCGACCGTGAAGGCCTTCGAGGACCAGCTGGAGTTCCCGCTGCTGGGCGCCAACGCGCTGCACGCGAAGAACGAGAAGCCGGCCTTCAAGCCGTACGTGATCAAGGAGGTGTGGCTGGACGAGGACACCCCGCTGAAGGTCGGCATCCTCGGCCTGACCAACCCGGGCATCGCGATCTGGGACAAGGCCAACGTCAGCGGCAAGATGGTCTTCCCGGGCATCGTGGAGACCGCCGCCAAGTACGTGCCCCGGATGAAGGCGGCCGGCGCGGACGTCATCGTCGTCTCCGCCCACTCCGGCATCGACGAGCCGACCACCTACGGCGACCAGCTGCCCTGGCCCGAGGACGCCTCCGGCGAGATGGCCGAGACCGTCCCGGACATCGACGCGGTGCTGGTGGGTCACACCCACAAGGAGGTCGCGCAGCGCCTCATCGTCAACAAGAAGACCGGCAAGACCGTCGTGCTCTCCGAGCCGCTGTGCTGGGGCCAGCGCCTGAGCTGCTTCGACTTCGAGGTCGAGTTCGTCGACGGCCACTGGAAGGTCGCCTCGGTCTCCTCCCGGGTGCTGAACTCCAACTCCGTGCCGGAGAACCCGGAGATCTCCAACGCCATCGTCGGCCAGCACAAGAAGGTCGTGGCGTACGTCAACCAGAACATCGGCACCAGCAAGATCGAGCTGTCGATCGCCGAGGCCCGGTTCAAGGCCACCCCGATCATCGACCTGATCGGCAAGGTCCAGGCCGACGCTGTGAAGGCCGCGTTGGCGGGCGGGCAGTACGCCAACCTCCCGGTCCTGGCCCAGGCCGCCCCGTTCAACCGGACCGCGCTGATCCCGGCCGGCCAGGTCAAGCTGCGCGACGCGGCGGGCCTGTACATCTACGAGAACACCCTGGAGGCCCGCATCCTGACGGGCGCCCAGCTCAAGGACTACCTGGAGTTCTCGGCGAAGTACTACTACCAGCTCGCCCCGGGCGCCCCGGTCGACAAGGACGCCATGACCGGCGCCGAGACCACCCCGGACTACAACTACGACTCGGTCTACGGCCTGAGCTACGACATCGACATCGCCCAGCCCAAGGGCCAGCGGATCGTCAACCTCAGCTTCCAGGGCAAGCCGATCGACCCGGCCGCGCAGTTCGTGTTCGCCGTCAACAACTACCGCGCCAACGGCGGCGGCAACTTCCCGCACGTCGCCAACGCCAAGCTGGTCTGGTCGAACTCCGACGAGATCCGCAACACGATGATCGCCTGGGTCAAGGCCAAGGGCGTCATCGACCCCGCCGACTTCTTCACCAACTCCTGGCGCCTGGTCCGCGCCGGCCAGCCGGTGTTCTAGTCGCACCGTTCCTACTGACTGTGCATGAGTTGCACGGCCGGACGCCCCGAACGGTCTTGGGTGTCCTGGTCTCCCGCGTTCGCTCCCCCGGTCGGCGGCGCGCATCGTGTGCGCGGTCCGGGTAGGGGAGGGCGGGTTCCCTCGCGCTCCCGGTCGCCGGTTCGGGCCTGGGCGGTCCGATGCCCACCGCGATCGCTCTGGTCGTGGTGGGGCGGTGCCGTCCGACGCCTGATCCGGTGTCCGAGGGCGCGTCGTCCGATCGCCACGGCCGCCGCCTGGTGACGGGTGACGGGGCGCGAAGGCCTTCAAGCGGGAGTTCGGCCAGGCCCCCGGCGGCTACCGCCGGGGGCCCGCGCCGCATAGCATCGGCGCGCCGTGCGATTCCGGGGAAGGCCTAGAACGGGAACGGCGCCCGCCCGTGCTGCACCGAGATCCACTTCACCGTGGTGAAGGCGTCCACCGTGGACTCCCCGTTGAGCCGCCCGACCCCGGAGTTCTTCTCCCCGCCGAACGGCACCCCCGGCTCGTCCGCGATGGTCCCGCCGTTGACGTGGATCATGCCGGTGTCGATCCGCTGGGCGACCCGCACGCCGCGCTCGAGGTCCGCGGTGTGCACCGCGCCGCTGAGCCCGAAGGGCGTGTGGTTGGCCAGCCGGACCGCCTCGTCCTCCCCGTCGAAGGGCACCAACAGCACGACCGGGCCGAAGATCTCGCGCTGCAGGATGGGCGCGTCCTCGGCCAGGTCGGTGAGCACCGTCGGCGCCATCAGGCTGCCGGTGGTGGCGCCGCGCAGCAGCGCGGTGGCGCCGTCGGCGATGGCCTGGTCGACCTGGGCGCCGATCGCGTCGGCCTGGACGGAGTTGATCAGCGGGCCGATGTGGGTGGCCGGGTCCTTGGGGTCGCCGACGGTCAGCGAGGCGACCTTGGCGACGAACTTCTCGGTGAACTCGGCGAGCACGGCGCGGTCGACGAGCACCCGGTTGGCGGCCATGCAGACCTGGCCCTGGTGGACGAAGCGGCTGAACACGGCCGCGTCCACGGCGTAGTCGAGGTCGGCGTCGTCGAGCACGATCAGCGCGCTGTTGCCGCCGAGCTCCAGCACCGAGCGCTTGAAGTGCGCGGCGGCCACGGTGGCGACGTGCCGGCCGACCTGGTCGGAGCCGGTGAAGGAGATCACCTTGGGCACCGGGTGCTCGATGAAGCTGTCGCCGATCTCCGCGATGTCGGTGATCACCACGTTCAGCAGGCCGGCCGGCAGGCCCGCGTCCTCGAAGATCCTGGCGATCAGGCTGCCGCCGACCACCGGGGTCTCCTGGTGCGGCTTGAGGACGACGCCGTTGCCGAGCGCGAGCGCCGGGGCGACGGCCTTGAGGGCGAGGAACAGCGGGAAGTTGAAGGGGCTGATCACGCCGACCACACCGACCGGCAGCCGGTAGAGCCGGTTCTCCTTGCCCTGCGCGGGCGAGGGCAGCAGCCGGCCCTCCGCGGCCACCGACAGGTGCAGGCACTCGCGCAGCATGTCCTTGACGAGGGACAGCTCGAAGCCCGCCTTCAGTGCCGTGCCGCCGAGCTCGGCCGTGATCGCCCGGACGATCTCCCCCTCGCGCTCCTCCACCAGCCGCAGCGCGCGCTCGAAGACGAGCCGGCGCTGGTACGGGTTGGTGGCGGCCCAGCCGCGCTGGGCGCGCTCGGCGGCGCGGTAGGCCCGGTCGACCTCGGCGACGGTGGCGACGGTGATGGTGGCCAGCTTGTCGCCGGTGTAGGGGTCGACGTCGACGATGTCCCAGGACCCGCTGCCGCTGCACCATTCGCCGTCGATGTACTGCAGCGCCAACTCGGAGAAGTACGACATCTGATCCCTCTCATGCCCGACCTGATGGGACCTCATCGTACTGACGTATCACAGCTCTTGGCGTACGGAGTGCAGAAGGTCGCGGGTCTGTTCGGGGCCGAGGCTCTCGGCCAGCAGCCCCTCCATCGCCTGGCGGTACGAGGCCACCTCGGCGGGCTTGTCCACGTAGAGCGCGGTGGTGAACTGCTCCAGGTAGACCACGTCGGCGAGCTCGGCCTCGGCGAAGCCCAGCACGCTGAAGGCGCCGCTCTCGGCGGCCAGCCCGGCGGTGCCGAGCGGTAGCACCTGCAGCTGCACATGGGGCAGTTCGGCGACTTCCAGCAGCCGGTCGAGCTGGCCCCGCATCAGCCCGGGACCGCCCCAGGGGCGGCGCAGCGCGGCCTCGTCCAGGACGGCGAGCAGCCGGGGCGCGTGCTCGTCGGTGAGCAGGTCCTGGCGCTTGAGCCGTACCTCGACCCGGCGCTCGATCTCCTCGTCCGAGACGCCGTGGCCCTGGCAGCCGGCGGTGATCACGGCGCGGGCGTAGTCGGCGGTCTGCAGCAGCCCGTGGACGAACTGGACCTCGTAGCTGCGGATCTCGACGGCGGCTTCCTCCAGTCCCAGGTAGTTCTGGAACCAGGCGGGCAGCACGTCGCCGTACTCGTGCCACCAGGAGCTGGCGTTGGCGTCCCGGAGCAGCCCGAGGACGGTGGCGCGTTCCTGCTCGGCCTCGATGCCGTAGAGGGTCAGCAGGTCGGCGACGTCGCGCTCCTTGAAGCCGACCCGGCCGAGTTCCATCCGGCTGATCTTCGATTCGGAGGCGCGGATCGAGTAGCCGGCCTCCTCGCGGCTGACGCCTCTGGCCTCACGGAGCTTGCGCAGCTGGGTGCCGAGCAGCAGACGCCGAACGGTGGCGCCTCCGCCTGCCTGAGTCGTGCCCATCGAAGTCAACCTCCGCACTCGCGCAGCCCCCCGGCCGTCGGCGGCAGTCTGCCACCTGGCACCGACGAACAACAGCCCGTCCCGGGGCACTTTCCGGCCGCTGTGCGAAGCCTGGGAGAACGCTGTGAACCAACCCTCGGTGCACGGAGGGAAGGGCAGGTGGGAAGGGTGGTAAGAACCGGGTGAGGGCTCGCGGGAACGCGCGCGGGAAGTGCCCGGGAACGCCCGCGGGAAGGCGTGCGGGAACGCGACGGCGCCCGCCCTCCAACTGGTCGGGGAAGAGGGCAGGCGCCAGGAGACCGCGTTGGCCCGGCGACTCTGGCGGGGGCAGCGGGTTGAGCTCCCGGCGATGCGGCGCCGGGGGTTCAGGGGGCCGGTCGGACCGTCAGGACCGTCAGACCACCAGCGGGCGGTCCGTGGGTCGGATCGGGGCGGGAAGCGGGGTCTTGCCGCCCAGGTACTTGTCCACCGCGGCAGCGGCCGAACGGCCCTCCGCGATGGCCCAGACGATCAGCGACTGGCCGCGGCCGGCGTCTCCGCAGACGTACACGCCATCGACATTGGTGGCGAACCGGCCGTCGCGGGCTATGTTACCGCGCGCGTCGAGGTCCACGCCGAGCTGCTCGACCAGACCGTTCTTCACGTCCGTCCCGGTGAAGCCCATGGCCAGGGTGACCAGCTGGGCGGGGAGGACCCGCTCGGTGCCCGGCACCGGCTCGAACCGGCCGTCCTTGAACTCGACCTCGACCAGGTGCAGTTCCCGGACGTTGCCGTCCTCATCGCCGCTGAAGTGGGTGGTGTTCACGGAGTAGATCCGCTCGCCGCCCTCCTCGTGCGCGGAGGTGACCTTGTAGGTCATCGGCATGGTGGGCCACGGCTGGTGTCCGGGCCGCTCCTCGCCGGGCCGCGGCATGATCTCCAGCTGGGTCACCGACAGGGCGCCCTGCCGGTGGGCGGTGCCGACGCAGTCCGCGCCGGTGTCGCCGCCGCCGATCACGACCACGTGCTTGCCCTTGGCGCTGATCGGCGAGTCGACGAGGTCGCCCTCCTGCACCTTGTTGGCCAGCGGCAGGTACTCCATGGCCTGGTGGATGCCCTTGAGTTCGCGTCCGGGCACCGGCAGGTCGCGCGCCGTGGTGGCACCGGCGGCGACCACGACGGCGTCGAAGCGCTCGCGCAGCTGCTGCCCGGTGATGTCCTCGCCGATGTGCACGCCGGTGCGGAACCGGGTGCCCTCCGCCCGCATCTGCTCGATGCGGCGGTTGATGTGGCGCTTCTCCATCTTGAACTCGGGGATGCCGTAGCGCAGCAGGCCGCCGATGCGGTCGGCGCGCTCGTACACCACCACGGTGTGCCCGGCCCGGGTGAGCTGCTGGGCGACGGCCAGGCCGGCCGGGCCGGAGCCGACGACCGCGACCGTCTTGCCGGACAGGCGCTCCGGGACCTGCGGGGTGACCCCGCCGCGGTCCCAGGCCTTGTCGATGATGGTGACCTCGACGTTCTTGATGGTCACCGCGTCCTGGTTGATGCCGAGGACGCAGGCCGACTCGCAGGGCGCCGGGCACAGCCGCCCGGTGAACTCCGGGAAGTTGTTGGTGGCGTGCAGCCGCTCGATGGCGCCGGACCAGTCGTCCCGGTAGGCCAGGTCGTTCCACTCGGGGATGAGGTTCCCGAGCGGGCAGCCGTTGTGGCAGAACGGGATGCCGCAGTCCATGCAGCGGCCGGCCTGCTCGGTGATGATCGGCAGGAGGCTGCGCTCGACGTAGACCTCGTTCCAGTCCTTGATCCGGACGTCGACCGGGCGGCGCTCCGCCAGCTGCTTGGGCGTGGTCAGGAAGCCCTTGGGGTCAGCCATGTGCCGCCTCCATCATCTTGCGAGTGGTCTCGGCCTCGGAGAGGCCATCGCGCTCAGCGGCGTCCTTGGCCGCGAGCACGGCCTTGTAGTCGGTCGGCATGATCTTGGAGAAGCGGGAGACCCCGCTGCCCCAGTCGGCCAGGAGCTCGGCGGCGACGGTGGAGCCGGTCTCCTCGTAGTGCTGCTGCACGGTCTCGCGCAGCCACTCGCGGTCGTCGGCGGTGGGGGCCTCGATGCCCACCATGCCGTCGTTGACGTTGGCGGGGCGCAGGTCCAGGACGTACGCGATGCCGCCGGACATGCCCGCCGCGAGGTTGCGTCCGGTCCCGCCGAGGATGACGACCCGGCCGCCGGTCATGTACTCCAGGCCGTGGTCGCCCACGCCCTCGACGACCAGTGTGGCGCCGGAGTTGCGGACGGCGAAGCGCTCACCGGCCTTGCCGCGCAGGTGGATCCGGCCCGAGGTGGCGCCGTAGCCGATGGTGTTGCCGGCGATCACGTGGTTCTGCGCGTCGTTGCCGATGGCCGCGGCCTCGCGGGCGGGGCGGACCACGATGACGCCGCCGGAGAGGCCCTTGCCGACGTAGTCGTTGGCGTCGCCCTCCAGTCGCAGGGTGATGCCGCGCGGCACGAAGGCGCCGAAGGACTGCCCGGCGGAGCCGGTGAAGGTGACGTCGATGGTCCCCTCCGGCAGGCCCTCGCCGCGGTACCGCTTGGTCACCTGGTGGCCGAGCATGGTGCCGACGGTGCGGTTGACGTTGCGGATCGGCAGCTGGACGCGGACGGTCTCGCCGCGCTCCAGGGCGTCCTCGGCCAGCTCGATCAGCTGGTTGTCCAGGGCCTTGTCCAGCGCGTGGTCCTGGGTGGTGGTGCGGTGCCGGGCGGCGCCCTCGGGCAGCGCCGGCACGTGGAACAGCGGGGCCAGGTCGAGCCCGGCGGCCTTCCAGTGGTCGATCGCGGCCCGGGCGTCGATGTGCTCGGCGTGGCCGACGGCCTCCTCGATCGAGCGGAAGCCCAGCGAGGCCAGGATCTCCCGGACCTCCTCGGCGATGAACTCGAAGAAGTTGACCACGAATTCGGGCTTGCCGGAGAAGCGCTCGCGCAGCACCGGGTTCTGGGTGGCGACGCCGACCGGGCAGGTGTCCAGGTGGCAGACGCGCATCATGATGCAGCCGGAGACGACGAGCGGGGCGGTCGCGAAGCCGAACTCCTCGGCGCCGAGCAGCGCGGCGATCACCACGTCGCGGCCGGTCTTCAGCTGGCCGTCGGTCTGGACGACGATGCGGTCGCGCAGTCCGTTCAGCAGCAGGGTCTGCTGGGTCTCGGCGAGGCCGAGCTCCCAGGGGCCGCCGGCGTGCTTCAGCGAGGTGAGCGGCGAGGCGCCGGTGCCGCCGTCGTGGCCGGAGACCAGGACCACGTCCGCGTGCGCCTTGGACACACCGGCCGCGACCGTGCCGACGCCGACCTCGGACACCAGCTTCACGTGGATGCGGGCCGCCGGGTTGGCGTTCTTGAGGTCGTGGATCAGCTGCGCCAGGTCCTCGATCGAGTAGATGTCGTGGTGCGGCGGCGGCGAGATCAGACCGACGCCCGGGGTGGAGTGCCGGGTCTTGGCGACCCACGGGTAGACCTTGTGGCCGGGCAGCTGGCCGCCCTCGCCGGGCTTGGCGCCCTGGGCCATCTTGATCTGGATGTCGTCCGCGTTGACCAGGTACTCGGAGGTGACGCCGAACCGGCCGGAGGCGACCTGCTTGATCGCCGAGCGGCGCTCGGGGTCGTAGAGGCGGTCCGGATCCTCGCCGCCCTCACCGGTGTTGGACTTGCCGCCGAGGCGGTTCATCGCGATGGCGAGGGTCTCGTGCGCCTCGCGGGAGATCGAGCCGTACGACATGGCGCCGGTGGAGAAGCGCTTGACGATCTCGGAGACCGGCTCGACCTCCTCGACCGGGATCGGCTCCCGGCCGAGGCCGTCCAGCTGGAACAGGCCGCGCAGCGTCATCAGACGGGCGGACTGCTCGTTCACCCGGTCCGTGTACTGCTTGAAGATGTCGTACCGGCGGTTGCGGGTGGCGTGCTGCAGCCGGAAGACGGTGTCCGGGTCGAACAGGTGCGGCTCGCCCTCGCGGCGCCACTGGTACTCGCCGCCGATCTCCAGCGCGCGGTGCGCGGCCGGGATGCCGGAGGCCGGGTAGGCCTTGGCGTGCCGGGCGGCGGTCTCCTTGGCTATCTCGTCCAGGCCGATGCCGCCGAGCTTGGTGGTGGTGCCGGCGAAGTAGCCGTCGACCAGGTCCTGGGCGAGGCCGATGGCCTCGAAGACCTGGGCGCCGCGGTAGGAGGCGACGGTGGAGATGCCCATCTTGGACATCACCTTGAGCACGCCCTTGCCGAGCGCCTTGATCAGGTTCCTGATCGCCTTCTCGGCCTCGACGCCCTGGATGAAGACGTTCTGGGCGACGAGGTCCTCGACCGACTCCATGGCCAGGTACGGGTTGACCGCGCCGGCACCGTAGCCGATCAGCAGCGCGACGTGGTGCACCTCGCGGACGTCACCGGCCTCGACCAGCAGCGACACCCGGGTGCGCTGCTTGGTGCGGATCAGGTGGTGGTGGATGGCGGAGGTGAGCAGCAGCGAGGGGATCGGGGCGTGCTCGGCGTCGGAGTGCCGGTCGGAGAGCACGATGATCCGGGCGCCGTCGGCGATCGCGGCGTCGGCCTCGGCGGCGATCTCGGCCAGCCGCGCGGCCAGGCCGTCGCCGCCGGTGGTGACCTTGTAGAGACCGGACAGCGTGACGGCCTTGAGGCCGGGCTGGTCGCCGTCGGCGTTGATGTGGACCAGCTTGGCCAGCTCGTCGTTGTCGATCACCGGGAAGGTGATGCCGACCGAGCGGCAGGACGCGGCCTCGGCGGTCAGCAGGTTGCCCTCGGGGCCGAGGTTGGACAGCAGCGAGGTGACGAGCTCCTCGCGGATGGCGTCCAGCGGTGGGTTGGTGACCTGCGCGAAGAGCTGCACGAAGTAGTCGAACAGCAGTCGCGGCTTCTCGCTGAGCGCGGCGATCGGCGAGTCGGTGCCCATCGAGCCGAGCGCCTCGGCGCCGGTGCGGGCCATCGGCGCCAGGATGACGCGCAGCTCCTCCTCGGTGTAGCCGAAGGTCTGCTGGCGGCGGGTGACCGAGGCGTGGGTGTGCGCGATGTGCTCGCGCTCGGGCAGCTTGGCGAGCTGGATCTGCCCGGCGGCGACCCACTCCTGGTAGGGGTGCTCGGCGGCGAGGGCGGACTTGATCTCCTCGTCCTCGACGATGCGGCCCTCGACGGTGTCCACCAGGAACATCCGGCCGGGCTGCAGGCGGCCCTTCTTGGCCACCTTCTCCTGCTCGATGTCGAGCACGCCGACCTCGGAGGAGAGGACGACCAGGCCGTCCTCGGTGATCCAGTACCGGGCGGGGCGCAGGCCGTTGCGGTCGAGCACGGCGCCGATCTGGGTGCCGTCGGTGAAGGTGACGCAGGCCGGGCCGTCCCAGGGCTCCATCAGGTTGGAGTGGTACTGGTAGAAGGCGCGGCGGGCCGGGTCCATGGTGGCGTGGTTCTCCCACGCCTCCGGGATCATCATCAGCACCGAGTGCGGCAGCGAGCGGCCGCCGAGGTGGAGCAGCTCCAGGACCTCGTCGAAGGAGGCGGAGTCGGAGTGGTCCGGGGTGCAGACCGGGAAGATCCGCTCCAGACCCTGCCCGTTCTTGTTGGCCGGGATCAGGTCGGTGGCGAGCTGGGACTCCCGGGCGCGCATCCAGTTGCGGTTGCCCTTGACCGTGTTGATCTCGCCGTTGTGCGCGACGAAGCGGTACGGGTGGGCGAGCGGCCAGCTCGGGAAGGTGTTGGTGGAGAAGCGCGAGTGCACCAGGCCGACCGCGGACGCGTAGCTGCGGTCCGACAGGTCGGGGAAGAAGGGCTCCAGCTGGCCGGTGGTCAGCATGCCCTTGTAGACGAGGGTGCGGGCGGACAGCGACGGGAAGTAGACCCCGGCCTCGCGCTCGGCGCGCTTGCGGACCACGAAGGCGATCCGGTCCAGCTCGATGCCGGCCTTCTCGCCGTGCGAGATGAAGAGCTGGCGGAAGCGCGGCATCACGCTGCGCGCGGTGGCGCCGAGCAGGTCCGGGGTGACCGGGACGTCGCGCCAGCCGAGGACGGTCAGGCCCTCCTCGACGGCGATGGCCTCGATCTGCGCGGCGGCGGCCGCGGCGGCGTCGTCGGCGTCCGGCAGGAAGGCGATGCCGACGGCGTAGGAGCCGGCCGCCGGGAGGTCGAAGGAGACCTTGCCGCGCAGGAAGGCGTCCGGGACCTGGGTCAGGATGCCCGCGCCGTCACCGGAGTCCGGCTCGGCGCCGGTGGCGCCGCGGTGCTCCAGGTTGCGCAGGACGGTCAGCGCCTGCTCGACGATGGTGTGGTCGGCGATGCCGGTCAGCGTGGCGACGAAACCGACGCCACAGGCATCGTGCTCGTTTCGCGGGTCGTACAGGCCCTGAGCAGCAGGTCGCGCATCCGGCACGAGCGCGTACGGCTGGCGGGCGGCGCCGGCCTGAGGCTCGTTGGCGGAGTGCATGGATGCAGACAGCATCGGCTCTCCCGTCGTCGTCTTTCGGCAAGTTGGTGCAAGTAGGGACGACGTTGGCCCTGATGCGATGGTGCGGGTTCGTGCAAGTTACATGATGCCCAGGATCCCGAGAAGCGGAAATATCCCGTCCACATGGCGGACGGATGCGCAGGTCAGGGGCGTGAAAGAGAGGACGTGCCACAGTGCACGTCCCGACGATTGTGCCCAACCACCCACGGCCTGAAACAGGGGCGAAACCGGATCGCCACACAAGCCGATCATGAGTGCCTGCGATTCCAACCCGGGAGCCCGGCTCGCGGATGCGAATCCGCGGCTCCGAGGCCCGGATGATGAGACTATGCCGGGCACTGCGAGACGCCCATGTGTGAAACGTCACGCACTGCCCGGCATAGTCATGCACTGCTACTCGCCCGCTCTCCTCCGGGCTCCGCTCTTCGGCTCGGGGCGGGGGTCATCCCACATGCCCGCCGATCAGCCAGCCGAGCAGGTACGTCACCCCGGCCGCGGCGCCGCCGAGCACCAGCTGTCGCAGTCCGCTGAACCACCAGCTGCGCGCCGTCACCCTGGCCACCACCGCCCCGCAGGCGAACAGGCCGATCGCCGCGAGCGCCAGCGCGGGCAGCAGCGTGGTCGCCCCCAGCAGGTACGGCAGCAGCGGCAGCAGCGCGCCGAGCGCGAAGCACAGGAACGACGAGCCGGCCGCGACCAGCGGCGAGGGCAGGTCGTGGGGGTCGATGCCCAGCTCCTCGCGGGCGTGGATCTCCAGCGCCAGCTCCGGGTCGCGGGACAGCTGCCGGGCCACCTCGTGGGCGAGCTCCGGCTCCACCCCGCGCGAGACGTACAGCTGCGCCAGCTCCGCCAGCTCGCCGTGCGGGTTGCGGCTCAGCTCCAGCCGCTCGACCTCGATCTCGGCCTGCACCAGCTCCCGCTGCGAGGCCACCGAGGTGTACTCCCCCGCCGCCATCGAGCAGGCACCGGCCGCAAGGCCCGCCAGCCCGGTCAGGATGACCGTGCCGTTGGACGCCGCCCCGCCGACCACACCGGTCATCAGCGCGAAGTTGGACACCAGGCCGTCCACGGCACCGAACACCGCGGGCCGCAGCCAGCCGCCGTTGACGTCCCGGTGGTGGTCCGCCGCAGGTATCCGCGGGTGGTGGGCGGGCTCGGCTTCCAGGGTGGTCGCAGTCACGGTTCTTCCCCTCCGTCTTTGTTCGTCGCCTCGACCGTAGCCCGCGTGACCTGGGCATTTCCAGCAAAGTAAGGCTGTCCGAACAGCACTGAGGCCACCCTTCGCAAGCCTCGCGAAGGGTGGCCTCAGTGACGGGGAATCCCCTGGTCAGATCGGGTTCTCGGCGTCCTCGCCGGTCTTCTCGGCGACTGCGGCGGCCGGTTCGGCGGCCACGTTTTCGTCCAGCGGTCGGGACGGCTTCTCCTCAGCCGCCTTCACCTCGGCCGTCTTCCCGGCCGTCTTCTCAGCCGTCCTGCCGGCCGTCTTGTCGCCCGCCTTGTCCTCGGCCCCGTCGTCCGCCGTCTCGTGCGCCGCCGGGTCGATGCTCGCCGGGTCCTCACGGCCCGGCCGCACCTTGCCGACGATCACGAAGTACGCCACGGCGCCGATGAACACCACGATCGAGGTCCAGTCGTTCAGCCGCAGGCCGAAGTAGACGTGCGCCTCGTCGATCCGCAGCCACTCGGTCCAGAACCGGCCCACCGTGTACGCGGCCACGTACAGCGCGAACGCCCGGCCGTGGCCCAGCTTGAACCGGCGGTCCGCCCAGATCACGAGCAGCGCGACGGCCACGTCCCACACCGACTCGTACAGGAAGGTCGGGTGGAAGACCCCGCTCACGACCTCGCCGTCGGGCAGGGTCTTGTGGATCTCCAGGCCCCACGGCAGCGTGGTCGCCCGGCCGTACAGCTCCTGGTTGAAGTAGTTGCCCCAGCGGCCCAGCGCCTGCGCGAGCGCGATGCCCGGCGCGATGGCGTCGGCGTACGCGGGCAGCGGCACGCCCCGGCGGCGGCAGCCGATCCAGGCGCCGACCGCGCCCAGCGCGACCGCGCCCCAGATCCCGAGGCCGCCCTCCCAGATCTTGAGGGCGTTCCAGGGGTTCTTCCCCTCGGCGAAGTACAGCTGGTGGTCGGTGATCACGTGGTAGAGCCGGCCGCCGACCAGGCCGAACGGCACGGCCCAGACGGCGATGTCGCCGACGGTGTGCTTGGCACCGCCCCGGGCGACCCAGCGCTTGCTGCCGAGCCAGACGGCGACGACGACACCGAGGATGATGCAGAAGGCGTAGGCGCGCAGCGGGATCGGTCCGAGGTAGAGGACGCCCCGCGACGGGCTGGGAATGTAGGCGATATCCATGGCAGTTCCGACGCTACAGGGTCCGACGCCCCGGTCGGACACCCCTGGGGTCACAGAAATCGAACAACGGACGCCGCCGCCGCCTCCGGACGGGGAGGGGGCGGCGGCGCGGCCGAGGGGCCCGTCTTCGAACTCCCGCCTGCGGGACGACACGAGTTCGTGGACCGGCCCCGGGCTCAGCCCGCGGTGGGCGACGGGTTGTTGGCCTCCGAAGCGGCGCTGGTCGGCGCCGGGGTCTGCCCGTGCGAGCCCGCCGTGCCCAGCTGCTTGCCCTGGTTCGCGGCGTCCACCCACTTCACCAGGTTCGCCGGGGTGATCTCCTCGTCGCCGTTCTTCGGGAAGATCGGCTGGCCGTTGAGCAGCACGGTCGGGGTGGACTTGTAGCTGGACTTGTCGAAGTCCTGTTGCAGCGAGGACACCCAGCCGCCGTACGTGCCGCCGTTGACGCAGGACTGGAACTCAGGCGTGTCCAGACCGCTGACCTGCTTGGAGAGGTTGAGCAGGACCGCCTTGTTGCCGAAGGCGTCGTTGGTCTCGTCCGGCTGGTTGCGGTACAGCACGTCGTGGAGGTCCCGGAAGTGCCCGGCGTCCTGGGCGCAGGCGAGCGCGTTGGCGCCGGTCTTGGAGCCCTTGCCCGGCACGGCCCGGTCGATGAACGACACGATGTGGTAGTTGGTGTAGATCTTCCCGGCGTCCTCCAGCTGGTCGATGGTCGCCGAGAACTCCCGCTCGAAGATGCCGCAGGCGGGGCAGCGCGGGTCCTCGTAGACGGTGAGGACGGAGGGCGCGTTCCCCGCGCCGACCGGGATGACCAGGTTCTTGTCGCCGATGGTGCCGGCCGGGGCGGCGGTCGGGGTCTCGGGCTTGGAGCGCTCGTTCTGCACCACGACGCCGGTGATCACGGCGGCGGCGATCACCACCAGCACGGCCCCGCCCACCATCAGCTTCTTCCTGCGCTTGGAGGAGGCCTGATCGGCCGCCCGCTGCGCCTGCATCCGCTCGCGGGCGGTGCGCTTGCCTTCTCGGTTCTTCTCGCTCATTGCCTTGACATCCACGGTCGGGGCCTTCGTCTGGTGCGGGGGTGGGGGTGGACGGGGCCGGACGGTCAGCTGGCCAGCCAGCCGTCGGCCGAGAACCGGGTACGGGGCCGCCACAGCAGCCACCCGGCGAGCAGCAGGAACCCGGTGTCGCGGAGGATCTCCTGCAGGTACTCGGTCTGCGAGGCGTCGACGTGCCCGCCGCCGCCGAAGCAGCCGCAGTCGATCGAGATGCCCCGCGCCCAGGCCGAGGCGATCCCGGCGATGAAGGTGAGCAGCAGCAGCGCGGAGACCCCGGCGACCAGCCGGACGCCGAGGCCGATCACCAGCAGCAGGGCGAGCGCCAGCTCCAGGAAGGGCAGGCCGTAGCCGATCGGCTTGACCAGGCCCTCGGGCAGGATCTCGTAGGCGCGGACGGCCTGGGCGGCCTCCGCCGGGTCGGCGATCTTGGCCAGCCCGGCCCAGCCCCAGACCACGGCGAGGGCGAGCCGGACGACCAGACCGACCCACTCGCTCCAGACGGGCACCGACCGCCGCGCCGCCGCCGTGGGCGCCGCGTCGCCGGGCTGCGCTGCCAGGCCGGCCATCAGGGAACCCCCCTTGGGAAACTCGTTCACATCCTGATGAACCGTAAGGAATGAAGGGCGGTTCCTCCGCTTTCACGAATTAAGCCGTATGAGTGACATCTGATAACGGTCTGTCCGATTCCGGCGAACGCCCGTACGTCAGTGGCACCCCGGCATCCGCCCCGGGTCGAACAGCTCGGGGCGCCCCTCGCGCTGGGTCCGGGCGGCCCGCTCGGCTGCGCCCCAGCGGGCCGCCTCGGCGCAGGCGACCGCGTCCCGCTCGGCCCGCTCGGCACCCCGCTTGGCCAGCGCCTGCCCCACTTCGGTGTGCGCGCCGACGGCGGCGCCCAGGGCCAGCGCGGCGGCCGCCGCTCGCAGCAGCAGGGCCCGATGGAGACACGCCACGGCTCACCCCTTCGCTCGCTCCCGGCAACCCCCGTGCACGTCGTTCGTGCATTCGTCCCTCCACTCAACGCCCGTCAACCCCGGCTGGTGCGTGTCACCGCCGCTGTTCACTCGTTCGGGGCCGCCGCGCCGCTGACGGCGGGTGAGCCGGGCACGAAAAAACGGCCCGCCACCCCCGAGGGGTGGCGGGCCGTCACCGCACGTCCGTGTCAGCGCCTGCGCACGCCCGCCGCCAGCTCACCGGCCAGCGCCCGCACCGCGTCCAGCGCCGCCGCCTCGTCGTCGCCGGCGTCCAGGATCCGCTTGACGAAGGCCGACCCCACGATCACCCCGTCCGCGAACCGGGCGACCTCCGCCGCCTGCTCCGCGTCGGAGACCCCGAGCCCGACGCAGACCGGCAGGTCCGTGGTGGCCCGGGTACGGGCGACCAGGTCCTCGGCCAGCGAACCGACCGCCGACCGGGTACCGGTCACACCCATCACCGCGGCCGCGTACACGAAGCCGCTGCCGGCCGCCGTGACCTCCGCCAGCCGGGCGTCCTTGCTGCTGGGGGCGACCACGAACACGGTGTCCAGCCCGTGCTCGTCCGCCGCCTTGCGCCACTCCTCGGACTCCTCCACCGGCAGGTCCGGCAGGATGCAACCCGCCCCGCCCGCCGCGGCCAGGTCGGCGGCGAAGCGCGCCACGCCGTAGCGGTCGACCGGGTTCCAGTACGTCATCACCAGTACCGCCGCCGTGGGGTGCGCGGTGGCGACCTCCTGGACGGTGCGCAGCACGTCCTTGATCCGCACACCGCCGCGCAGCGCGATGTCGTCGGCGGTCTGGATGACCGCGCCGTCCAGGACCGGGTCGGAGTGCGGCAGGCCGACCTCGACCACGTCGCAGCCGCCCTCGATCAGCGCGTTGACCGCGCGGATGCCGCCGTCGACGGTCGGGAAGCCGGCCGGCAGGTAGCCGATCAGCGCGGCGCGGCCCTCGGCCTTGGCGGCCGCCAGACTGCCACTGAGCTTGCTGGCACTGGGCTTCGAAGCCATGGTCACTTACCCCCATCGGCCGCGTCGCCGGCCGGCTCGTCGTACAGCCCGAAGTACTGGGCCGCGGTGTGCATGTCCTTGTCGCCGCGCCCGGAGAGCGAGACCAGGATGGTGGCCTCCGGTCCGAGCTCGCGGCCCAGCTCCAGGGCCCCGGCGAGCGCGTGGGCGCTCTCGATGGCCGGGATGATGCCCTCGGTACGGGACAGCAGCCGCAGCGCCTGCATCGCGGCGTCGTCGGTGACCGGGCGGTACTCGGCCCGGCCGGTGTCCTTCAGCCAGGCGTGCTCCGGGCCGACGCCCGGGTAGTCGAGGCCGGCCGAGATGGAGTGCGACTCGATGGTCTGGCCGTCCTCGTCCTGCAGGACGTAGGTGCGGGAGCCGTGCAGCACGCCGGGGTCGCCCTTGGTGAGGGTGGCCGCGTGCCTGGGGGTGTCGGCGCCCTCGCCGGCCGCCTCGCAGCCGATCAGGCGCACGTCGGCGTCCGGGATGAACTCGTGGAAGATGCCCATCGCGTTGGAGCCGCCGCCGACGCAGGCGACGACCGCGTCGGGCAGCCGCCCGGTGCGGTCCAGCACCTGCCGGCGGGCCTCGACGCCGATGATCCGGTGGAAGTCGCGGACCATCATCGGGAAGGGGTGCGGCCCGGCGACGGTGCCGAACAGGTAGTGGGTGGAGTCGACGTTGGCGACCCAGTCGCGGAAGGCCTCGTTGATGGCGTCCTTGAGGGTGCGGCTGCCGGACTTGACGGCCACCACCTCGGCGCCGAGCATCCGCATCCGGGCGACGTTGAGCGCCTGGCGCTGGGTGTCGACCTCGCCCATGTAGATGGTGCAGTCGAAGCCGAACAGCGCGCAGGCGGTGGCGGTGGCCACGCCGTGCTGGCCGGCGCCGGTCTCGGCGATGATCCGGGTCTTGCCCATCCGCTTGGTGAGCAGGGCCTGGCCCAGCACGTTGTTGATCTTGTGCGAGCCGGTGTGGTTGAGGTCCTCGCGCTTGAGCAGGATGCGCGCGCCGCCCGCCTCGGCGGAGAAGCGGTGCACATCGGTCAGCGGGCTCGGGCGGCCGGTGTAGTCCTTCAGCAGCGCGTCGAGTTCGGCGGTGAAGGCCGGGTCGGCCTTGGCCTTCTCGTACTCCTCGGCGACCTGCTCGACCGCGGCGACCAGCGCCTCGGGGATGAAGCGGCCGCCGTACGCGCCGAAGTAGCCGCGAGCGTCCGGCACCTGGGCACCGGGCAGGTAGTCCTTTTCGGACATGGTGGATTCCCTCGGGGAGATGTGGATGACGGTGACGTCCGATCGGCTGGCTTCAGCCGAGCGTCACACGCCATCGCCTCCCCGGCACCTGCCCCGGCTCGCAGCCGATCACGTACCGCACCCGACGCCCCAGCACCCGGCGTGCGGGCGCGCGGCAGCCGCGCGGGCGGCAGCCGGGGGCGAGTCGGGTGGCGATCTTCATCGGGTCGTGTCAGTCCTTGTGCCGCACGGCGGGGTGGGCCCCGGCCGCGACCAGGTCGGCCACCGCGGCGCGCGGGTCCTTGCCGGTCACCAGGGACTCGCCGACCAGGACGGCGTCGGCGCCCAGGTTGGCGTAGTTGATCACGTCCAGCGGGCCGCGCACACCGGACTCGGCGATCCTGACGATGCCGTCCGGGATGGCGTGCGCGACGTTCTCGAAGGTGTTGCGGTCCACCTCGAGGGTCTTGAGGTTGCGGGCGTTGACGCCGATGATCCGCGCCCCGGCGTCCACCGCGCGCCTGATCTCCTCCTCGTCGTGCACCTCGACCAGCGGCGTGAGGCCGATCGACTCCGCGCGCTCGATCAGCGACACCAGGGCCGGCTGGTCGAGGGCGGCGACGATCAGCAGGGCGAGGTCGGCGCCGTGCGCGCGGGCCTCCCACAGCTGGTAGGCGGTGACGATGAAGTCCTTGCGCAGCAGCGGGGTGTCCACCGCGGCACGGACGGCGTCCAGGTCGGCCAGCGATCCGCCGAAGCGGCGCTGCTCGGTCAGCACGCTGATCGCGGCGGCACCGCCGGCCGCGTAGTCGCGCGCCAGGGCGGCCGGATCGGCGATCGCGGCCAGTGCGCCCTTGGACGGGCTGGAGCGCTTCACCTCGCAGATCACCCGGACCCCGTCGCCCTTGAGGGCGGCGACGCCGTCCTTGGCCTCCGGGGCCTTGGCCGCGAGCGCCTTCAGCTCGTCCAGGGAGACCCGGGCCTGCCGCTCGGCGAGGTCCTCACGGACCCCTTCGATGATCGAGTCGAGCACACTCACTCAGGAGCCCCCATCGTTTCTGCCAGTTGGCTCATCCGAGCCGGACGGGCTGGGGCCCGTCGACTCTTCGATGGTATCGGCACCCGGTATGAGCCGGCGCATCCGCCCGGAACGCGTCTCGCGGAACGGGACGCTCCGCCCGGCGGCCGTCGACTCCGGCTCCACCGGGCCCAAGGGCCCGGTCAGACCAGCGGCGGTGCCAGCCCGGCTCCGACCGGCGAATTGCGCGCCACTTCGAACACCAGCACCAGCAGGAGGATCAAGGCCCAGCGCCGGGCCCCGACCGAGACCCTCGGCGGCGGCCCGCCGGTCAGCGCGGCCCAGCCCCAGCGCAGCCAGAGCACCGCCAGGACGCCGAACAGCAGCACCGCCACGGCGTTGTCGTGCAGGGCGCCGGTGAGGTCCCCGTGGGTGAGCGCGTGGACGCAGCGCAGGCCACCGCAGCCGGGGCACCACCAGCCGGTGGCGACCAGGAAAGGGCAGTCGGGGTAGTGCCCGGGGGCGTTCGGGTCCACCGCGGCGACGTACGCGGAGGGGGCGGCCACCGCCGCCAGCGCGGCCAGCGGCGGGCCCAGTCGGCGCAGTACGGGCGGCGGGGCGGAGGCGGTGGGGGCGGCGTTCACGCCCCGATTGTGCCCGCGCCGGGCCCAGACAGAACGAAACGGCGGGCGTGGCGCGCCCGCCGTTCGGTTGTGCGATTTCGGTTGTGCGATAAGGAGTACCGGTCGTCAGGCGGCGACGGTGGCGGCACGGGCCTCGAGGGCCGCCTTGCGGGCCGCGGTCTGCTCCTCGACCGACTTGTACACGTTGCTGCTCGCCTGCTTGCCCATGCCGGCCATCGCCATGGCCTTGCCGACGATGCCGCCCACCACGACGACCGCCAGGCCGGCCCAGACCAGCAGCGGCGACGGCAGGATCATCGCGACACCCGCGATGCCGAAGCCGACGAAGGAGATGACGACGCCGGTCCAGGCGGCGGGGGTGTGGCCGTGTGCTGCTGCTGCCATCGATGGTGCTCCTAGGCTCTCGGGGCCCGGCCGGGCCTGCGGGGCCGCCGGCGGGTTGACGGGTTCCATTGTGCCGGGCCACACACGGGCACCCCAAAGCGGGTGGCGGGTCTATCGCGTCACACGTGCTGTTCAGACAGCGGTGGGATCCTCGCCGCGGTCCAGGGCCTTCCACAGGTCGCCCGGTGTGTCGGTCCTCGCAGGCGCCTTGCGGGTGGGCGCCTCGTAGCGGCTGCCCATGGCGGGCCAGCCACGGCCGTAGCGCAGGGTGATCAGCCCGGCCAGGGCCAACAGCAGCCCGCCGACCAGGGCGACCCAGGGCCAGGCGGTGTGCGAGACCTCGGTGGCCGTCGAGCCGGCCAGCGCCAGCTTGCCGGCGGCGGCGGAGTCCAGGGCGGCGGAGTCCGAGGCCCCGGCCAGCGAAGCGGCGGCCGCGCCGAGCCCGGCCAGCAGGGTCAGCGCGCCGACCGCGAGCCGGCCGACGCCGCGCACCGCGAACACCGCGACGGCCGCGGCCAGGCCCACCAGGGCCAGCCCGCCGGGCAATTCGGAGATCTTGCCGCCGGTGACGGACACGTCCAGGGTGCCGGCCCGGCCCTCGGCCCAGACCCGCCCGGCCGCGGTCAGCACCAGCACGGCGCTCAGCACGGTCAGCAGCAGCATCACGCCGAGGGTGCGGCGGCCGGGGGCGGCGGGGGCAGGGGTCTGGTCTGCAGCGGTCACCCGTCCACTATCCCCCGGCCGACGTCCGGGTCCGTACCCGGGGTGGGGAAGTCGTCCGTCCGCAGCACCACCGTCCGGCCGCCCAGCGGCAGGAACAGGTCGTTGCCGAACGGCACCCGCTCGGCCTCCCGGTACACCCCGCCCGCATCCGGCGCGGTGTGCACGGTGCAGACCGCCGCCGCCGGGTCGACCACCACGTACAGCGGCACCGCGCTCTGCGCGCAGGCCCTCGTCCAGGCGTGGTCCCGGCCCGGGTGCGCCACCTCCAGCACCGCCTCGACGTCGGCGGCGCGGTACCGGCCCCGAGGGCCGCGGCCGGCCCCGGGGTCGAGCACCGCGAGGTCCGGGGCGATCGGACCGGGCGCGTCCGGGAAGTCGATCACTACGCCGGAGAGCACCCGGCCGGGGCCGACCAGCTGCTCCCCGAACTGCACGGCGGCGCCGAACACGATCGCCCAGCGCAGCTCGTCATACGGCACCTCGGGCATCCCGGCCGTCTCCTCACGCCTCAGGACAGTTCCGGCCTCCGCAGCGTATTGGCGGTGGCGACGGCCCGCAGCACGGCGGCCGCCTTGTTGCGGCACTCGGTGTCCTCGCCGTGCGGGTCGGAGTCGGCGACGACACCGGCGCCCGCCTGCACGTACGCGGTGCCGTCGCGCAGCACCGCGGTCCGGATCGCGATCGCGGTGTCCGAGTCCCCGGCGAAGTCCAGGTAGCCGACGCAGCCGCCGTACAGGCCGCGCCGGGTGGGCTCCAGCTCCTCGATGATCCGCATCGCCCGGGGCTTGGGCGCGCCGGAGAGGGTTCCGGCCGGGAAGCAGGCGGTCAGCACGTCGAAGGCGGTCCGCCCGGGGGCGACCCGGCCGGTGACGGTGGACACGATGTGCATCACGTGGCTGTAGCGCTCGATCTGCATGAAGTCGACCACCTCCACGCTGCCCGGCTCGCAGACCCGCCCGAGGTCGTTGCGGCCGAGGTCGACCAGCATCAGGTGCTCGGCCCGCTCCTTGGGGTCGGCCAGCAGCTCGGCGGCCAGCGCCGCGTCCTCGTGCGGGGTGACGCCGCGGTGCCGGGTGCCGGCGATCGGGTGCAGCATCGCCTCGCCGTCGGTCACCTTGACCAGCGCCTCCGGGCTGGAGCCGACCACGTCGAAGCCGCCCTCGACACCGCCGTCCGGCCCGGGGAAGCGGAACAGGTACATGTACGGGCTGGGGTTGGTGGTGCGCAGCACGCGGTAGACGTCCAGCGCCGAGGCCGGGCACGGCGCCTCGAAGCGCTGCGAGGGCACGACCTGGAAGGCCTCGCCGGCCCGGATCCGCTCCTTGATCTCCTCCACGGCGGCCCGGTACGGCTCCCCGCCGAACGGCGAGCGCACCTCGCCGGGGCCGGCCGGGGTGAAGGTGGCCAGGCCCGGGTCGACCGGCTTGAGCAGGTCTGCCTCCATCGCGTCCAGCCGGGCCACCGCGTCCGCGTGGGCCTCGTCCACACCGCTGGCCAGGTCGTTGTGGTTGACGGCGTTGGCGATCAGCAGCACCGTACCGTCCACGTGGTCCAGCACCGCGAGGTCGGTGGCCAGCAGCATGGTCAGCTCGGGCAGCTTGAGGTCGTCCGGGTTGAGGTCGGGCAGCTTCTCCAGCCGGCGGACGATGTCGTAGCCGAGGTAGCCGACCAGGCCGCCGGTCAGCGGGGGCAGGCCGTCGTCGGCGTGTCGCGGGGTGTGCAGCGCCTCCAGGGCGGCGCGCAGCACCTGCAGCGGGTCGCCGGTGGTCGGGATGCCGACCGGCGGGGTGCCGAGCCAGCGGGCGTTGCCGTCCTCGTCGGCGGTCAGCGTGGCGGCGCTGCGCACGCCGACGAAGGAGTAGCGGGACCAGCTGCGGCCCTGCTCGGCGGACTCCAGCAGGAAGGTGCCGGGCCGCTCCTCGGCGAGGCTGCGGTACAGGCCGATCGGGGTGAGGCCGTCCGCGAGGAGCCTGCGGGTGACCGGGATCACCCGGGTGTCGACGGCGAGCTTGCGGAAGGCTTCGAGGTCCATGCGGGGCGGCACCTTCTGGAGTTGTGGACGGGGGTCGACGGGGGTCGGGGTCAGGAGAGCGGGAGCACGTCGGCGTCGAAGCAGGTGCGGTCGCCGGTGTGGCAGGCCGCGCCGGTCTGGTCGACCTTCACCAGCAGGGTGTCGCCGTCGCAGTCGAGCGCCACCGACTTGACCGCCTGCACGTGGCCGGAGGTACCGCCCTTGACCCAGTACTCGCGGCGGCTGCGGCTCCAGTAGGTGCAGCGGCCGGTGGTGAGGGTGCGGTGCAGTGCCTCGTCGTCCATCCAGCCGAGCATCAGCACCTCGCCGGTGTCGTACTGCTGCGCGATGGCCGGGAGCAGGCCGTCCCCGGTGCGCTTGAGACGAGCGGCGATCGCGGGGTCGAGGGCGGTGGAGCCGGGGGCGGCGGGTGTGGTGGACATGCGGCCATTGTGTCAGTCCGGACTCGGCGGCCGGGCCGGGCGTCCGAGGAGCGGGCCGTACCGGACGAGTGGTTCTGGGACGCCCCGTTCGGGGCGATTTCGGTCAACCGCCTGCCGGGCGAGGCCCGGGTGGGCCATCCTCGTGGCCATGACCTCCGAGCAGCCGCCGCCCGCAGCCGCCGCCTCCCGTCCGCCCCGGGGCCTGGTGATCGCCGTCGTCGCCGTCCTGGCCGTGCTGCTCGCGGTGGTGGCCACCGTGCTGCTCTGGCCGGAGGACGGGAAGCCGGCCGCGGCGCCGCCCCCGCCGAACCCCACGGCCACCCCGACGCCGCCCCCCACTCCCACGCCGACGCCCACCCCGACCAAGCCGCAACCGCCGTACGCCTTCTTCCCGGTCGGCACCTGCTTCGACCACCCCCAGCTGAGCCCGGTGATCACCAAGGCCGAGGAACGGCCCTGCACCGGCGACCACGACGGCGAGGTCATCGCCGACCTCAAACTCGCCGACGGACTGAGCGGCGAGATCCCGATCGCCCTCGCCATGCGGGACGGCTGCAAGGAGGCCGAGACCGCCGCCAAGGCCCGGCAGGCCGACGGAAAGACCTACTACCCGCGGCAGTTCGGCCCAGCCATGGTCAACTACCAGCAGGGCTGGCGGGATTACACCTGCACCCTGACCGCGAGCAACAAGCAGGGTGGCCCCAAGCTGACCGGCCGGCTCCACCCCTAGGCTGAGTCCATGTCGAACCACGCCCTCGCCGAGCGCCACCGTCTCGCCCAACTCCTCACCGCCGCCGAGCCCGACGCCCCCACCCTCTGCGCCGGGTGGACCACCCGGGACCTCGCCGCCCACCTGGTGATCCGTGAGCGCCGCGCCGATGCGGCGGCCGGCATCCGGGTCGGCGCCCTGGCCGGCTGGACCCAGCGCGTGCAGGACGGCTATGCCGAGCGACCCTACGAGGAACTGGTCCGCCTCTTCCGCGCCGGGCCGCCGATGTACTCCCTCTTCGCCCTGCCCGGCGCCGACGAGGCGGCCAACACCATCGAGTACTTCGTCCACGCCGAGGACGTCCTGCGGGCCGGCGACGACTGGACCGCGCAGCCCGTCCCGCCCGGCCGCGCCGAAGCCCTCTGGCGGCGCCTCCCGATGATCGCCCGCCTGGAGGCGGGCCGCCGCTCCCCCGTCCGCCTCACCCTCAGCCGCCCCGACGGCCAGTCCCTCACCGTCGGCCCCTCCGGCGCCCCCACCGTCCGCCTCACCGGCGAACCGGGCGAACTGGTCCTCTTCACCTACGGCCGCGGCGCCCGCACCACCCTCACCGTCGACGGCGCCCCCGACGCCATCGAGGCCCTGCGCCACGTCCTGCCGCTGCCTGCGCGGTAGGACGGAAGAAATTCGGATACAAAGGTAGGAATCCCCGCGGCGCCCCTCCTCGCCCCTTCGTCGACACGCCCGACCCGCGACCCAGCCCCGTCCCGGCTGCGAATGCCGGTCGCCGGGTGCAGACTCGCAGGTGGCCGGGGAGGGGCGTGTGCGCGCCCCCACGGACCGCCCCGGTCACTCTCCGTCGAAGGGGCACCACCTCATGCTCACCACCGACTTCCCCATCGGCTCGCCCTGCTGGATCGACCTGGGCAGCCCGAACATCCCGGCCACCGCCGAGTTCTACGGCAGGGTCTTCGGCTGGACCTTCCAGGAGGTGCCCGAGGCCGGCGGCTACGGCTTCCTGCAACTGAACGGCAGGACGGTCGGCGCCATCGGCAACCTCGACCAGGGTGCGCGGTCCGCCTGGACGACGTACTTCCTGACCGCCGACGCGGACGCCACCGTCAAGGCGGCCGAGCAGGCCGGCGCCACCGTCCGCGTCCCGCCGACGGACGTGATGCAGGAAGGCCGGTTCGCGGCGCTCACCGACCCGCAGGGCGCCGAGTTCGCCATCTGGCAGGCGGGCGACTCCCGGGGCCTGGATGTCGTCTCCGAGGACAACGCGCTGTGCTGGTCCGAGCTGCACACCCGGGACCAGGACGGCGGCTCAACCTTCTACAAGTCCCTGTTCGGCTGGCGGGTGGAGAACTTCGAACCGTCCCCGGGGATGAGCTACCGGGTGGTCTCCACTGCCGAGGGCGACCAGCGGCAGGCCGGCTTCGGCGGCATCGCCCCGGTGATGCGCGAAGACCAGCCCTCCGCCTGGACGCCGTACTTCGCCGCCAACGACGTGGACGCGCTGGTCGCCAAGGCGACGGCGGCGGGCGGCTCGGTGATGATGCCGGCCGCCGACATGGACAACGTCGGCCGGATCGCCTGGCTGGCGGACCCGAACGGCGCGCCCTTCGCCCTCATCAAGGGCGAGCCGCAGGAGTCCTGAGCACGCGCGAGGGCCCGCCGAACCGGACAGCGGGCCCTCCCGTGACGAACAGGTCAGCGGACCGGGTGCCCGGCCTCCCGCAGCGCGTTCTTGACCTCGCCGATCCGCAGGTCCCCGAAGTGGAACACGCTGGCCGCCAGCACCGCGTCCGCGCCCGCCTCGACGGCCGGCGCGAAGTCGCCGAGCTTGCCCGCCCCGCCGGAGGCGATCACCGGCACCGAGACGGCCTTGCGCACGGCGCGGATCATCTCCAGGTCGTAGCCGTCCTTGGTGCCGTCCGCGTCCATCGAGTTGAGCAAGATCTCGCCGGCCCCCGACTCGGCCGCGCGGCCCGCCCATTCGACCGCGTCCAGGCCGGTGCCCCGGCGCCCGCCGTGGGTGGTGACCTCGAAGCCGGACGGCGTCTCGGTGCCTTCGGGGCAGCGCCGGGCGTCCACCGAGAGCACCAGCACCTGCCGCCCGAAGCGCTGGGCGATCTCGCGGACCAGCTCCGGCCGGGCGATGGCCGCGGTGTTGACGCCGACCTTGTCGGCGCCGGCCCGCAGCAGCTTGTCGACGTCCTCGACGGCCCGGATGCCGCCGCCGACGGTCAGCGGGATGAACACCTGCTCGGCGGTGCGGCGGACCACGTCGTAGGTGGTCTCCCGGTCGCCGGAGGAGGCGGTGATGTCGAGGAAGGTCAGCTCGTCGGCGCCCTCGGCGTCGTAGAGCTTGGCCATCTCGACCGGGTCGCCGGCGTCGCGCAGGTTCTGGAAGTTGACGCCCTTGACCACCCGCCCGGCGTCCACGTCCAGGCAGGGGATGACTCGTACTGCGAGGGTCACGGCTGTTTGCCTTCCAGGGTCTTTGCCAGCCCGGCACGGTACGCGTCGATCTCGACCTCGACCAGCATCCGGGAGTCGATCAGTCCCTCGACCACCACCATGGTGGCCACCGGGCGTGCGGCGTCGAAGAGTTCGCGGTGGGCGCGGCCCACCTCCTCGGCGTCGCGGACGTGGGTGATGTACATCCGGGTGCGGACCACGTCGTCCGCGGTCAGACCGTACGCGGCCAGGGCCGAGAGCCCGACGCCGAACGCGGCGAGGGTTTGCCGGTACGGGTCGCCCTCGTGCTCGGTCCGGCCGTCCACCCAGGCGGTGGAGCCGGCCACGTGCACGTGGTCACCCGCGGCGACCGCCCGGGAGTAGCCGAACTCCTCCTCCCAGGGGGAGAAGCCGCCGACCCGGCCGCGCACGACCTGACCGCGTACGATCCGACCATCCGTCATCCTGAAACCGCCTCCAAGGCCTCTTCGAGGGTGAACTTCTGCTCGTAGAGTGCCTTGCCCACGATGGCGCCCTCGACACCCTCGCCGACGAGCGTGGCGATGGCGCGCAGGTCGTCCAGCGAGGAGACGCCGCCGGAGGCGACCACCGGGCGGTCGGTGGCGGCGCAGACGTCGCGCAGCAGCTGCAGGTTGGGGCCGGTCAGGGTGCCGTCCCGGTTGACGTCGGTGACGACGTAGCGGGCGCAGCCCTCCTGGTTGAGGCGCTCCAGCACGTCGAAGAGCTGGCCGCCGTCGCGGGTCCAGCCGCGGCCGCGCAGGGTGGTGCCGACCACGTCCAGGCCGACGGCGATCTTGTCGCCGTGCTCGGCGATGGCCTTGGCGACCCACTCGGGGGCTTCCAGGGCGGCGGTGCCGAGGTTGACCCGGGTGCAGCCGGTGGCGAGGGCGCGGGCGAGCGACTCGTCGTCGCGGATGCCGCCGGACAGCTCGACCTTGATGTCCAGCTGGCCGGTGACCTCGCGCAGCAGCTCGTAGTTACTGCCCGTCCCGAAAGCGGCGTCGAGGTCGACCAGGTGCAGCCACTCGGCGCCGGCGTTCTGCCAGGCGAGGGCGGCGGCCAGCGGCTCGCCGAAGGAGGTCTCGGTGCCGGAGGCGCCCTTGACCAGGCGGACGGCCTGGCCGTCCCGGACGTCGACGGCGGGAAGCAGTTCGAGGCGACTCATCAGTTACACAACTCTCAGGCGGTCAGAGGGTGTTGACCCAGTTGGTCAGCAGGGCGGCGCCGGCGTCACCGGACTTCTCGGGGTGGAACTGGGTGGCCCACAGCGGGCCGTTCTCGACGGCGGCGACGAACGGCTGGCCGTGGGTGGCCCAGGTGACCAGCGGCGGGTTGATCCGCGCGCTGTGGGTCTCCAGCTCCCAGTGCCGCACCCCGTAGGAGTGCACGAAGTAGAAGCGGGTCTCCGGGTCCAGGCCGGCGAACATCCGGCTGCCCTCGGGCACGTCCACGGTGTTCCAGCCCATGTGCGGGACGACGGGGGCGTCCAGCGGCTCGACGGTGCCCGGCCACTCGTCGCAGCCGGCCGTCTCCACGCCGTGCTCGACCCCCTTCTCGAAGAGGATCTGCATGCCGACGCAGATGCCCATGACCGGGCGGCCCCCGGCGAGCCGGCGGCCGATGATCCAGTCCCCGCGGACCGACTTCAGTCCGCGCATGCAGGCCTCGAAGGCGCCCACGCCGGGAACGAGCAGGCCGTCCGCAGCCATCGCGGTGTCGTAGTCGGAGCTGACCGTGACGTTCGCCCCGGTCCGTTCCAGGGCGCGCTGCGCGGAGCGGAGGTTGCCGGAGCCGTAGTCGAGGACGACGACGTTCTTGCCCATGTGTTCAGGTGTCCAGTCTCTCAGCGGCGGGCGGCGGGTCTACAGGCGCATGAGGCCGGAGGCCAGGCACATCACGGAGCCGAAGGCCAGCACCAGGATGACGCCCTTCGGCAGCTTCTGCTTCCAGAAGGAGATCACTCCGCCGGCCAGGAAGAGGCCGACGAAGAGGAGGATCATCGCGGACTTGCTCACAGCGCACCCTTGGTCGACGGGAGGATTCCGGCCGCGCGCGGGTCGCGCTCGGCGGCGTAGCGCAGCGCCCGGGCCAGCGCCTTGAACTGGCACTCCACGATGTGGTGCGCGTTGCGCCCGTACGGGACGTGCACGTGCAGCGCGATCTGGGCCTGGGCGACGAAGGACTCCAGGATGTGCCGGGTCATCGTGGTGTCGTAGCTGCCGATCATCGGCGCCATGCCCTCGGGCTCGGTGTGCACCAGGTAGGGCCGGCCGGAGAGGTCCACGGTGACCTGGGCGAGGGACTCGTCCAGCGGCACCGTGCAGTTGCCGAAGCGGTAGATGCCGACCTTGTCGCCGAGCGCCTGCTTGAAGGCGGCGCCGAGCGCGAGGGCGGTGTCCTCGATGGTGTGGTGGGTGTCGATGTGCAGGTCGCCGTCGGTCTTGACGGTGAGGTCGAACAGACCGTGCCGGCCGAGCTGGTCGAGCATGTGGTCGTAGAACCCGACGCCCGTCGAGATGTCGGTCCTGCCGGTGCCGTCGAGGTCTATCTCGACCAGGACGGAGGTCTCCTTGGTGGTGCGCTCGACGCGTCCGATGCGGGACATACGGGGTTACAGCTCCTGACTGGCAGCGCGCGCGGAGCGCGCTCGATCAAGGGTGGGGGTGGGCCTGGGCCCCTCCTGCCCGATGGCGGGCAAGGAGGGAGGGAGGGCGGTGCGGACGGCGTCCAGGAAGGCGTCGTTCTCGGCGGGCGTGCCGGCGGTGACGCGCAGCCACCCGGGGACGCCGTTGTCACGGACCAGGACACCCTGGTCGAGGATGGCCTGCCAGACGGCGTGGGCGTCGGCGAAGCGGCCGAACTGGACGAAGTTGGCGTCCGAGTCGGTCACCTCCAGGCCCGCCGCCCGCAGCGCGTCGACCAGCCGGTCGCGCTCCTCCTTGAGCCGCCCGACGTACCCGAGCAAGGTGTCGGTGTGCTCCAGGCAGGCCAGCGCGGTGGCCTGGGTGACGGCCGACAGGTGGTACGGCAGGCGCACCAGCTGGACGGCGTCGACCACCGCCCGGTCGGCGGCCAGGTAGCCCAGGCGCAGGCCGGCGGCGCCGAAGGCCTTGGACATGGTGCGGCTGACCACCAGGTTGGGGCGGCCCTCGATCAGCGGCAGCAGAGAGGCGCGGTGCGAGAACTCGACGTACGCCTCGTCCACCACGACCAGGCTGGGCCGGGCGGCCTGCGCGGCCTCGTACAGCCGCAGCACGGTGTCGGCCGACACCGCCGTCCCGGTCGGGTTGTTCGGCGAGCAGATGAACACCACGTTCGGCCGGTGCTCGGCGATGGCGGCGAGCGCGGCGTCCACGTCGATGGTGAAGTCGTCATTGCGCGGGCCGGAGATCCAGGCGGTGCCGGTGCCCCGGGAGATCAGCGCGTGCATCGAGTACGAGGGCTCGAAGCCCAGCGCGCTGCGGCCGGGGCCGCCGAAGGTCTGCAGCAGCTGCTGGAGCACCTCGTTGGAGCCGTTGGCGGCCCAGACCTGCTCGCGCGTGACCGGGTGGCCGGTGGTGCGGGTCAGGTACGCGGCCAGGCCCTCGCGCAGCTCGACCGCGTCCCGGTCGGGGTAGCGGTTGAGGTTGCGGGCGGCCTCGGCGACCCGCTCGGCGATCCGGGCCACCAGCTCCTCGGGGAGCTGGTACGGGTTCTCGTTGGTGTTCAGCTGGACGGGCACGTCCAACTGCGGTGCGCCGTACGGGGACTGGCCGCGCAGCTCATCCCGGATCGGGAGGTCGTCAATAGCGGTCACGAGCCGGGAACCGTCCAATCGAACCGAGCCTTGATGGCGTCACCGTGACCGGGCAGGTCCTCGGCGTTGGCCAGGTTGACCACGTGCGCGGCGACATCCGCCAGCGCGTCCCGGTCGTACTCGACGACCTGGACGCCGCGCAGGAAGGTCTGCACCGACAGCCCGGAGGAGTGGCAGGCGCAGCCGCCGGTCGGCAGCACGTGGTTGGAGCCGGCCGCGTAGTCGCCCAGCGAGACCGGGGTCCAGCGGCCGATGAAGATCGCGCCGGCGTTGACCACCTTGGCCGCGACCGCGTGCGGGTCGCGGGTCTGGATCTCCAGGTGCTCGGCCGCGTAGGCGTTGACCACGGCGAGGCCCTGGGTCAGGTCGTCGACCAGGATGACGCCGGACTGCCGGCCGCCGAGCGCCTCGGCGACCCGCTCGCTGTGCTTGGTCTTCGCGACCTGCACGGCGAGCTCGGCCTCGACCGCGTCGGCCAGCGCCAGGGAGTCGGTGACCAGCACCGAGCCGGAGGTCGGGCCGTGCTCGGCCTGGCTGATCAGGTCGGCGGCCACGTCGCCGGGCAGCGCGCTGTCGTCGGCGAGGACGGCGATCTCGGTCGGGCCGGCCTCGGAGTCGATGCCGATCCGGCCGGCGAACAGCCGCTTGGCGGCGGCCACGTAGATGTTGCCGGGGCCGGTGACCATGGTGACCGGGGCGCACTCCTCGGTGCCCAGGGCGAACATCGCCACCGCCTGGGCGCCGCCGACCGAGTAGACCTCGTCGACGCCGAGCAGCGCGCAAGCCGCCAGGATGGTCGGGTGCACCCGGCCCCCGAACTCCTTCTGCGGCGGGGAGGTGACCGCGATGCCCTGGACGCCCGCCTCCTGGGCCGGCACCACGTTCATCACCACGGAGGACGGGTAGACCGCCAGCCCGCCCGGCACGTACAGGCCGACCCGCTCGACCGGCACCCAGCGCTGGGTGACCGTGCCGCCCGGCACCACCTGGGTGGTGTGCCCGGTGCGGCGCTGGTCCGCGTGCACGGCCCGGGCGCGGCGGATGGACTCCTCCAGCGCGGCCCGCACCTTCGGGTCCAGCGTCTCCAGGGCCTCGGTGAGCTGCTCGGCCGGGACACGGGTCGACTCCAGCCGGACGCCGTCGAAGCGCTCGGTGATCTCGATCAGCGCCGCGACCCCGCGATGGCGCACGTCCTCGGCGATCGGCCGCACCTTCTCCAGGGCGGCCGCCACGTCGAACTCGGCACGGGGCAGCAGGTCACGCGGGTCGTCGAGCGAGCCGCGGAGGTCGATTCGAGAGATCACGCCACCCAGTGTAAGGAGTGGCCGGAACCGCTGGTCCCGCATTTCAGTCCGTGATACGAAAGGCGAGACGACCGGGGGACGGGGTAAACCATGGCGGATTGCGCTCCAGAGGGCTGGACCGAGACCGAGCGGGAACTCTGGGAGGCCTTCCACCAAGGGGATGTGTTCGACCGCCGAAGTGGCCAATCCGACATCGACGACCCCTTCGGGGACACCCCGTGGGGGCCCGGGCGGACGGTCAGCGCCGAGGCGCTCGCCCACCTGCTGCTGGCCGGCCCGGAGGCGGCGCCCGGGCGTGTCGCCTCGCTGCGGATGAGCGGGGTGACCGTCACCGGCGCGCTCAACCTGGCCGGCGGCCACATCGACCGCTACGTCGAACTGCGCGGCTGCCGCTTCGAGCACAAGATCCTCATCTCGGAGGCCTCGGCCACCACCCTGCGCATGGTCGACTGCCTGATCCCCCGGCTGGAGGCCTCCCGGCTCGCCACCACCGGCGACCTCCATCTGGCCCGCTGCCGCATCCCCGAGGGCGTCCGGCTCACCGACGCCAAGATCGGCACCGACCTGCTGCTCAACCTGGCCGTCATCGGCGGCGACCGCTACGGCCGCGCGGTGTCCGCCGACGGGATGACCGTCCACCAGGACTTCGAGGCCGAACGCCTGGAGACCCACGGCGAGTTGAGCGTCCGGACGGCCCGAATAGGCGGCCGCTTCTCGCTCCGCGGCGCCCAGCTGTACGCCGACCCGCAGAACCGGGTCTGCCTCAACGCGGTCCGGCTCAACGTCGGCCACACCCTGTACCTGACCAGCTCCGCCGACGGCGGCTGGTTCGGCTCCCGCAGCTACTACGGCTCCGGCTACGGCCAGAACCCCCCGCCCGACGCCCCCAGCACCCCCTTCCGCGCCTACGGCCAGGTGCGCCTCTCGGACGCCCGCTTCGAGGCCGCCTGCCTGATCTCCGGCGAATTCCACCTGGAGGGTGACGACGAGCTCTCGCTGCGCCGCATCCACACCCCCGAGCTCCGCTTCACCTGCAAGATCCGGCCCACCGGCATGGTCTCGCTGTCCCGCGCCCGGGTCGGCAACCTGGTCGACTCCCCGGAGGCCTGGCCGCTCGGCAAGCACCTGCGACTGACCGGCTTCGTCTACGAGAACCTGCGCCCGGTCGGCCAGTTCACCGTCCAGCAGCGGATCGCCTGGCTCGAGGGCTCCGCGGTCGAGTTCCAGCCGGAGTCCTACGAGCAGCTCGCCAGCGCCCTGCGCCGCGACGGCGCCGACGACGACGCCCGGCAGGTGCTGTACGCCAAGCAGCGCCGCTGCCAGGAGACCCTGCCGCTGCCCGCCCGGTTCTGGGGCCGGGTCCAGGACGTCACCGTCGGTTACGGCTACCGTCCCGGCCGGGCGGGCCTGTGGCTGCTGCTCGCCTGGGCGCTGGGCAGCGTCTGGTTCGCCACCCACCAGCCGAAGCCGCTCAAGGCCGACGAGCACCCGCACTGGAACGCGGTGCTGTACACCCTCGACAAGCTGCTGCCGATCGTCGACCTCAACCAGGGCGCCTGGAACCCCGGCGGGACCTCCCAGTGGATCTCGGCCGGGCTGGTCGTGGTCGGCTGGCTGCTCGCCTCCACCGTCGTGACGGGCGCCAGCAGGCTGCTGCAGCGCGGCTGACGCCGTGGACGCACCGGCGGACGGCGTTAACCGGGCGACAAGGCCCGGGCTCGGGGAACTACGCTGTCCGCCGTGACAGAACGGCTGCCGCTCTTCCCGCTGAACACCGTGCTCTACCCGGGCCTCGTGCTGCCCCTGAACGTCTTCGAGGAGCGCTACCGCCGTCTCGTCGCCGACCTGCTCGAACAGCCCGAGGACGCGCCGCGCCGCTTCGGCGTGCTCGCCATCAAGGACGGCCGCGAGGTCGCCCCGGTCCGACCCGAGGAGGGCCCGGCCGGCCCGCTCGACGGCCTGGGCACCGTCACCGGCGACCCGCTGGAGGCGCTGTTCCACGTCGGCTGCGTCGCCGACGTCTCCTCCGCCCAGAAGCAGTCCGACGGCCGCTACGAGCTGCTGGTCACCGGCACCACCCGGTTCCGGCTGCGCTCGGTGGACGTCACCGGTCCGTACCTGACCGGCGAGATCGAGCCGATCGAGGAGCAGTCCGGCGAGGGCTCCGGCGCCCTGGCCTCCGAGGTCGAGCGGGCGTTCCGGGTGTACCAGAAACGCCTGGCCGGGGCGAAGGAGGCCACCACCATGGGCCGCCCGCAGCTGCCCGACGACCCGCAGGTGCTCTCCTACCTGGTAGCCGCCGCCTCGGTGTTCGAGACCCCGGTCAAGCAGCGGCTGCTCGCCTGCCCCGACACCGCCCAGCGGCTGCGCACCGAACTCGACCTGCTGCGCCGTGAGAGCGCCGTCCTCAGCTGGCTGCCCTCGCTCCCCGCGGTCGACCTCACCCGCCAGTCCTTCAGCCCCAACTGACGTAAGGCACCCCCGTATGGCCAAGAAGCCCAAGAAGGGCGGCCAGGGCACCCCGGCCACCATCGCCCTGGAGACCGCCGCCGTCGCCTTCACCGTCCACGCCTACGAGCACGACCCGGCCGCCGCCTCCTACGGCGGCGAGGCCGCCGAGGCCCTGGGCATCGCCCCCGACCGGGTCTACAAGACGCTGGTCGCCGACGTGGACGGCACCCTGACCGTCGGGGTGGTCCCGGTCGCCGGGCAGCTCGACCTCAAGGCCCTCGCCGCCGCCGTCGGCGGCAAGCGCGCCGCGATGGCCGACCCGGCCGCCGCCGAGCGCAGCAGCGGCTACGTCCGCGGCGGCATCTCCCCGCTCGGCCAGCGCCGCCCGCTGCGCACCGTGATCGACGCCAGCGCCCTCGGCCACCCCACCGTCTACGTCTCGGCGGGCCGCCGGGGCCTGGAGGTCGAACTGGCCCCCGCCGACCTGATCGCCCTCACCAAGGCCGACACCGCCCCCATCGCCCGGTAGAGCCCCCGGAAAGCCCCGGGAAAGCCCGGGAGAGCCCCGGGAACAGCGTGAGGCGGAAGGTCCCGGCCCGTACCCGACCGCACACCTTCCGCCTCGTCGGCCCCGCCCGAGGAACTCAGCTCTGCGCCCGGTCCTCCGGAGCCGCGTCCACCGGACCCACCCCTGCCCCGTACGAGCCCGCCGGAGTCCCCCAGTACGGCGGCGGGTCCTCCTCGCGCTTCCCGAACGCCGCCGACAGCGCCAGCAGCACCACCATCGCGGCCATCGGCCACACCAGCAGGGCGCCCAGCGCCCCCAGGTCGATGCTCGCGTCGAAGTGCCCGCCGTTGCCGACCCGCCGGGCCTCCCCGATCAGGTTGTCGCTCGGCCCGAGCCAGCGACCGAGCCGCCAGGCGCCGATCGACCCGAGCAGCCCGCCGACGGCCAGCCCCAGCGCGACCGCGATCCCGCCGCCGCGCTTGCGGGTCACCAGGAAGGCCCCGAGCGCGGTCAGGAACCCCGCGCCCAGCGCGATCAGCACGAACACGCCGTCGGCGCCCGCCCGCTGCTCGCCCTCCGGGTCCGCGTAGAGGATCCGGTCGCCGTCCACCAGCAGCGGCACCTTCGGCGCCAGCCAGGCCCACAGCCCGGCCATCACCAGCCCGACCAGCAGACAGACGACCACGACGCCCGCCCCGATCCGCAGCTCCGCCGGCAGCGGGTGCTCCACCACGGGCGGGGCCGCCAGCAGCCCCTCGGGCGGCTCCGTCGGCAGTTCCTCGTCCGAGACCGGCGGCGGCGCGAACGGGTCGGGTACGGCACCCGGCTCCGCCTCCACGTCGGCGTGGGCGGGATCCGGAGGTGTGTTCGGTACGGTCACAGGCCCCATCGTTTCACGACAGCCGCCCGAACGGCCCCACCCCCCGGGTACCCGCTACCGCGCGACCGCCCGCCGGTACGCCCAGGTGGCCAGGGCCAGCGACACCACGCCGACCGCCGCGCAGACCCCCAGGTCCGCCGCGACCATCGCCCAGTCCGGGTCCGGCGCGAAGGTCCGGGCGAAGGCCTCCACCCCGTACGTCGAGGGCAGCAGGTCCCGCAGCCACAGCACCGGCTGCGGCAGGTGGTCCACCGGCAGCACGCCCAGCAGCAGGGCCGCCGACATGCCGAGCTGCCCCAGCATCGTCGCGATCTCCTGCCGCGGCGCCAGCAGCCCGCAGGCCGCGCCCAGCCCGGACAGTGCGGCCCCCGCCAGTGGCACGACCGCCAGCAGCACCCACAGCTGCCCCAGCGGCAGTCCGAACATCACCGCGCCGATGCCCGCCGTGACCAGCGTCCCCGGCAGGGTGAACGAGGCGTACGCGCCGGCCACGCCGAGCACCACCGAGGCGGCCGGCACCGGCAGCGTCCCGTAGTGGTCCAGGCCCCCGGTGGCCCGCAGCTTCCCGAAGTACTGGGCGAGCAGGTTGAGCGCGACGAAGGCCACCACCAGCACGCTCGACCCGGCGACCACCGACCGCGCCGCCGAGGTCTGCCCGGCGTCCACGACGCCCCGCATCATCACCAGGATGCCGACGGACTGGAAGGTCGCCACGAACAGCAGCGGGATCCGCGCCACCTTGGCCCGGGCCAGCTGCGCCCGGTACACCGCGGCGAGCGAGGGCAGCAGCCGGGCGCCGGGGGCCAGCGGGGCGGGCCCGGCGGTCGACCGGTCGGTCCGCGGGGGCACCGAGAGCAACGTCACTTGGCCAGACCTCCGTGGCGGCCGCCCAGCTTGAGGTAGGCGTCCTCAAGGCTCGGGGTGGCGAGGGTGAAGTCGTCGAGGGCGGCGAAGGCCGGGCCGGTGGTGACGGCGGCGACCAGTTCGCGGGCCTGCTCGGGGGTGGTGCGGACGGTCCAGCGGCGCCCGGTGCGCTCGGCCCGTTCGGCCAGCGCGGCGACGGCGGGCACGCCGACCGGCGCCTCGTCCCGCCAGACCAGGTCCAGCCGGACGTCGCCGTCCACCAGCGCCTTGAGCCCGCCGGGCGTGTCGCAGGCGATCACCCGGCCCTCGTCCACCACGGCGACCCGGTCGAGCACGGTCTCCGCCTCGATCACGTTGTGGGTGACCAGCAGCACCGTCGTCCCGCGCTCGGCCCGCCGCCGGTCCACGGCCGACCAGACGGCCCGCCGGGCGACCGGGTCCATGCCCGTCGTCGGCTCGTCCAGGACGAGCAGCGGCCGCTCCCCCACCAGGGTGGCCGCGAAGCAGGCGAGCCGGCGCTGCCCGCCGGAGAGCTTGGCCAGCGGCCGTGCGGCGATCGGCTCCAGCCCGAGTTCGGTGAGCACCTCCGCCGCCTCGGCCCGGGCCTGCGCCCGGGTGAGGCCGCGCAGCCGCCCGGTGGTCTCGGCGGCCAGCACCACGGTCAGTTCGTCCAGCGCGGTGGACTCCTGCCCGAGGTAGCCGAGCAGTCGGGCGGCCCGCTCCGGGTGCCGCACGATGTCGTGCCCGAGCAGTTCGACCGAGCCGGAGTCCGGCCGCAGCAGCCCGGTGAGCTGGCGCACCAGCGTGGACTTCCCGGCCCCGTTGGGTCCGAGCAGCCCGAAGATCTCACCCTGCCGGACGGTCAGGCTGATCCCGTCGTTGGCCCGGACCTCGGTGGCGGCGGCGCCGCGGCCGGTGCGGTAGGTGCGGACCAGGTCGCGCACGGCGACGCACGGCGGGGTGTCCTGGGGTGCTCGCCCGGCCGTCTCGTTCACGACCGGAGACTCTACGCGCTCACACGGGCGAACCGGACAAGGGGGCCTGATCACCGGAAACCACCGGGACGCCCTACGGGACGGGCTACGGGACGGCCTAGTCGTCGACCACCATGGAGCCGCCCGGCACCCGGGCCGCCAACTCCTTCCAGAAGCCCGCCCGGATGGCGTAGCGGTCGTGCTCGTCGATCTGGTCGTCCTTGTGCGCGAGCAGCCCGAAGCGGGCCGCGTAGCGCAGCAGCTCGCCGTCGACCCGGTGCGGGATGCGCGGGTAGTCGGGCCAGAGCAGGGTGAGCCGTTCGAGGTCGCCGAGCCGGTCGCTCCAGCGCCGGGCGAAGACCTGCCCGACCTCGTGGGCGTCGCCGCCGATCGAGGTGATGTCCTCCTCGCGGTCGGCCCAGCGCTGCTCGGCGGTGGTCAGCTGGGCCAGGGTCGGCAGGCCGTCCCCGGCGGTGACGGACGGCTCCGGCGCGGGCCGGTCCACCCAGCCCCGGTCGGAGGACCACCGCAGCACCGGCCCGCCCGCCGCGTGCCCGGCGGCGGAGCCGTTGACGTGCCCGTTCGCCGCCGGGGTGACCGGCGCGACGGCGGCGACCCGCCCGGCCAGGTCCTTCGGCGTGGGCACCACCCGCAACGCCGCGGCCGGCTGCGGCCGCCCGTTCGCGGCGGGCGCCTCGGGCGCCGGGGCGCCGGCGGCCGGGTGGACCACCGGCGGCACCACGGTCGGCAGCGAGGCGGGCGGGGCCGCGAGGATCTTGGCGATCTCCTGCCGGGCGCCGCCCGCCCCGGGCGCCGGGAACACGGTGGAGCTGTCCCGCAGCGAGAAGGACCCCTCGATCCACTCGCGGTCCAGCACCCGCCGTTCGTCGGCCTCGCCGACCAGGTCCTCGGACTGGTTGAAGTCCCCGTCGGCGGCCTGCAGCGCCCACAGGTGCACGGCCACCCCGTGCTCCTTGGCGGTCATCATCCCGGGCAGGAGGTCCCCGTCCCCGGTGATCAGCACGACGTCCGCGCAGGCCCGGTTGCGCGCCAGCTCGGAGAGTTCGGCGTGCATCGCGGCGTCCACGCCCTTCTGCACCCAGCGCCCCTCGGCCCGGGTGAGGGCGCCCAGCCGTACGGTGACCCGGGGCAGGACGCGCAGCCGCCGGTGCTCGGGCATCGGGCGGCGGTCGGGGGCGGCGTCGAACCAGTAGATCCGCAGCAGCGGCAGCCCGGTCTCAGCCTCCGCACGCTCCCGCAGGGCGCTGATCAGCGCGGTGTGGTTCACGGTGACCTTGGAGCGGGAGGGGTCACCGGCGAGCAGGCTGGCGGCGGCGCCCAGCAGGTATCCGGCGTCCACCAGGACGACACAGCGGTCCATCTGCGCACCTCTTTCCGCTCGCCCTCGAAGGTCGGTCAGGGTGGGCGGTCCGCCCGTCGTCCGGGCGTGGTGGGGTGAGGGGCCCCCGGTGGCCGCCCGATCGTTGGGTCACCTTTTCCCCCAGGTTCGCGCCCCGAACCTCGGCAGATGTCCCGGTCCCGCAACAGCCGCCCCAATGAGTCGCAAAGAAACACGAAGGCGGGCCCTGATCAACGACAGGGCCCGCCGAACGTCACGGCCGGTTGCTCCGGGTCAGCCCCCGGGCACGGCCGGGTGTCAGCCCTTGAGCTCGGCGGCGACCAGCTCGGCCAGCTGGACGGCGTTGAGCGCGGCGCCCTTGCGCAGGTTGTCGTTGGAGACGAACAGTGACAGGCCGTTCTCCACGGTCTCGTCCGCCCGGATGCGGCCGACGTAGCTCGGGTCCCGGCCGGCCGCCTGCAGCGGGGTCGGGATCTCGGACAGCTCGACGCCGGGGGCGCCGGTGAGCAGCTCGACGGCGCGCTCGGGGCTGATCGGGCGCTCGAAGCGGGCGTTGATCTGGAGCGAGTGACCGGAGAAGACCGGCACGCGCACGCAGGTGCCGGAGACCTTCAGAGCGGGGATGTCGAGGATCTTGCGGCTCTCGTGGCGGAGCTTCTGCTCCTCGTCGGTCTCGTTGGAACCGTCCTCCACGATGGCGCCGGCCAGCGGCACCACGTTGAAGGCGATCGGCCGCTTGTAGACCTTGGGCTCGGGGAACTCGACGGCGCCGCCGTCGTGGGCCAGCGCGGCGGCGCCGTCCACGACCTTGGCGGCCTGGTCCTGCAGCTCGGCGACGCCGGCCACGCCGCTGCCGGAGACGGCCTGGTAGGTGGAGACGACGAGCGCGGCCAGACCGGCCTCCTCGTGCAGCGGGCGCAGCACGGGCATGGCGGCCATGGTGGTGCAGTTCGGGTTGGCGATGATGCCCTTGGGGCGGTCGGCGATGGCCTCGGGGTTGACCTCGGAGACCACCAGCGGGACCTCGGGGTCACGGCGCCAGGCGGAGGAGTTGTCGATGACGACGGCACCGGCCGCGGCCACCTTGGGGGCCAGGGCCTTGGAGGTGGAGCCGCCGGCCGAGAAGATCACGATGTCCAGGCCGGTGTAGTCGGCCGTGGCCGCGTCCTCGACGGTGACCTCGGTGCCCTGCCAGGGCAGCGTGCGCCCGGCCGAGCGGGCCGAGGCGAACAGCCGCAGCTGCTCCACCGGAAAGTTGCGCTCCGCCAGGATCTCGCGGACCACGCCGCCGACCTGGCCGGTGGCCCCGACAATGCCGATCTTCATTCCGACTACTCCTCTGAATGGTGCTGTCTACAGCCGCACGCTGCCCATCATGCCTTGTCACGCGGGTGGGGCGACCTGCTATTCCACGGTGTGAGAGGGGGCCCGGACAGACCCTACTGGTCCAGACCATTCGCGAGCTCAAGCGCGGCCGCGACCTCCGCCTCCCCGGCCGGCAGCAGCGGCAGCCGCACGTCCGGGGTCGGGATCCGGCCCTGGGCGTGCAGTACGCCCTTGGTCACCGTCGGGTTCGGCGCGGTGAACGCGGACAGCGCCAGAGCGGTCAGCCGGTGCCCGAGCGCCCGCGCCCGCTCGACGTCCCCGGCCCGCCAGGCCTCGTACAGCTCGACGAAGCGGCCGGTCGCCAGGTGCGCGGAGGCGAGGATGCCGCCGGGCGCGCCGATGGCCAGCATCGGTGCCAGGAAGGCGTCCTCCCCGGTGAGGAACGCGAACCCCTCGGGGGTGTCGGCGAGCAGCTCGGCGGCCGTCTGGTCCAGCCCGCCGGTCGCGTACTTGACGCCCACCACGCCGTCGATCGCGGCCAGTTCGCGCAGCGCGGCGGCGGAGAGCTGCTGCCCGGTGCGGTACGGGATGTGGTAGACGACCAGCGGCAGCGGGCTGCTCGCGGCCAGCGCCCGGAAGTGCGCCATCGTGCCGGCCTCGCCCGCCCGGACGAAGGACGGCGTGGTGACCAGTGCCGCCGCCTGTGGCACCCGCTCGCCGAGCGCGGCCAGCGCCTCGCCGACGGCCCGGGTGTCGCCGCCGGAGGCGCCGACGATCAGCTGCGCCCCGCGCGCGGCGCAGGCGGCGGCCGCGACGGCCACCACCGCGTCCCGCTCCTCGACGGTCAGCGCGGCGGGCTCGCCGGTGGTGCCGAGCGCGACCAGCCCGGCCGCCCCGGCGTCCAGGACCTCGTACGCGAGCTTCTCCAGCGCGTCGAGGGCGACCGAGCCGTCGGCGGCGAAGGGGGTGATCAGGGGGACGTAGATGCCCTTGAGTTCCATGTCCACGATCCTGCGGCCGCCGGATAGCGCAGGTCCAGTTCACATTTCCGACGCTTCTCGTAAGCTGAGCCGATGCTCGACGTCCGACGCCTGCGCCTGCTGCGCGAACTCGCCCACCTCGGCACCATCGCGGCCGTCGCCGAGGCGCTGTCCTTCAGCCCTTCGGCGGTGTCCCAGCAGTTGTCCGTCCTGGAGAAGGAGGCGGGCGTCCCGCTGCTGGAGCGCACCGGGCGGCGGGTCGCCCTCACCCCGGCCGGACTGGGCCTGGTCCGCCACGCCGAGTCCGTGCTCGCCCTGCTGGAGCAGGCGGGCGCCGAACTCGCGCAGGCCAAGCGGGGGTTGGCCGGCCCGCTGCGGATCGGCACCTACCCCTCGGCGGCCCGCGCGATCATCCCGGCGGTGCTCGCCGAGCTGGCCTCCTGGCACCCGGGGCTGGAGCCGATGGTCACCGAGGTCGACCCGGCCGCCGTCGGCGCGGCGCTGCGCGCGGGCGAGCTGGACGTCGCGCTGGTCCACGAGTACGACCTCGTCCCGACCGACCCGGAGCCCGGCCTCGCGGTCACCCGTCCGGTCTTCACCGAGCCGATGTACCTGGCCGCCCGCGCCCCGGCCACGGTCGCCGAGCAGCGCGGCGCGCCCTGGATCATGTCCTCGCCCGGCACCCTCTGCCACACCATGGCCGTCCGCGCCTGCGAGGCGGCGGGCTTCGCACCCCGGATCCGGCACCAGATCGACGACTTCACCACGGTGCTGGCGCTCGTGGGCGCCGGCCAGGGCGTCGCCCTGGTCCCCCACCTCGGCACGGCCCAACCGCCGCCGGGCGTCGTCCTCACCCGGCTGCCGATGTACCGGCGTACCCGGGCGGCGTTCCGGGCGGGCGCGGGCTCCCACCCGGCCATCTCGGCCTTCGTCTCGGCGCTGCACACGGCGGTGCCGCCGGGGCTGGGCGGCGGGTCCTGAGGATTCCCGAGGAACGCCGAAGGCCCGGGGCGCTGCGAGCGCCCCGGGCCCGGTTCCCGCGCCGGACAGGGCCCTAGACCGCCAGGCAGCTCGGCCCGAGCAGCTGCTTCAGGTCCCCGAACAGCGCCGGGTCCGACTTCACCCGGTGCCGGTCCAGCCGCAGCACCGTGGTCTTGTTCCGGCTCTCCAGCCGCACCCGCACCTCGGTGGTGCCCCGGTGGCTGCCCAGCACCTCGCCGAGTCGGGCCACCAGCGGCGGGGTGACCTTCCCGCTCGGGATGTTGATGGTGATCGGCGCCTCGGCGTGGGCGTTCGACAGGTCCGGGACGGAGAGCTCCATGCCCATCAGCCGCGGCACGTCCTCCCGCTTGTCCAGCTTGCCGCGGACGAACACCACGGCGTCCTCGACCAGTTGGGAGGAGACCAGCTGGTAGCTCGCCGGGAAGAACATGCAGTCGATCGAGCCCGCCAGGTCCTCGACGGTGGCGATCGCCCAGGCGTTGCCCTGCTTGGTCATCTTCCGCTGGAGGCCCGAGATGATGCCGCCGATGGTGACGATCGTCCCGTCCGGCCGCTCCGCGAGGTCCGCCACCGCGCAGTCCGCCTTGTCGGCGAGCACGTGCTCGATGCCGTGCAGCGGGTGCGAGGACACGTACAGGCCGAGCATCTCCCGCTCCTGGGTGAGCAGGAAGGACTTCTCCCACTCCTCCTCGGAGAAGACGACGTCCAGCCCGAAACTCGGCTCGTCCGAGGCCGTGTCGCCGCCGAAGAGGTCGAACTGCCCCTCGGCCTCCTTGCGCTTCACCCCGACGACGTTGTCGATCATCGGCTCGAACTGCGCGCTCAGGCCCTTGCGGGTGTGCCCGAGCGAGTCGAAGGCGCCCGCTTTGATCAGCGATTCGACGGTCCGCTTGTTGCAGACCACCGACTCCACCTTGTCCAGGAAGTCCGGGAAGGAGGAGAACTTCCCCTTGGTCTTCCTCGTGCGGATCATCGAATCGACCACCGGCCCGCCGACGTTGCGGATGGCGGTGAGGCCGAAGCGGACGGTGTCGTCACCGTGCGGGGTGAAGTCCGAGTCCGACTCGTTGACGTCCGGCGGAAGGACGTTGATGCCCATCTTGCGGCACTCGTTGAGGTAGACCGCCGACTTGTCCTTGTCGTCCTTGACGGACGTCAGCAGACCGGACATGTACTCGGCCGGGTAGTTGGCCTTGAGGTAGGCCGTCCAGTACGAGACCAGCCCGTACCCGGCGGTGTGCGCTTTGTTGAACGCGTAGCCGGAGAAGGGGACCAGGACGTCCCACACCGCCTGGATGGCCGCGTCGGAGTAGCCGCGCTCACGGCAGCCCTTCTGGAAGGGGACGAACTCCGCCTCCAGGATCTCCTTCTTCTTCTTACCCATGGCCCGGCGCAGCAGGTCCGCCTGGCCTAGCGAGTAGCCGGCGAGGATCTGCGCGGCCTTCTGCACCTGCTCCTGGTAGACGATCAGGCCGTAGGTGGGCCGGAGCACCTCCTCCAGGGGCTTCTCCAGCTCCGGGTGGATCGGGGTGATCTCCTGCTGACCGTTCTTGCGCAGCGCGTAGTTGGTGTGGGAGTTGACGCCCATCGGGCCGGGGCGGTACAGCGCCAGAACGGCCGAGATGTCTTCGAAGTTGTCGGGCTTCATCAGGCGCAGCAGCGAGCGCATCGGCCCGCCGTCGAGCTGGAAGACGCCGAGCGTGTCACCGCGGGCGAGGAGTTCGTAGGTCGGCTTGTCGTCCAGGGGCAGATCAAGCAGGTTGATCTTGATGCCCTTGTTCTTCTCGATCGCCTTGACGGCGTCGTCCATGATCGTCAGGTTGCGCAGGCCGAGGAAGTCCATCTTGAGAAGGCCGAGGCCCTCACAAGTCGGGTAGTCGAACTGCGTGATGGTGACGCCGTCGGTGTGCCGGGTCCAGACCGGGATGTGATCGGTCAGCGGCTCGGCGGACATGATGACGCCGGCCGCGTGCACGCCGGGCTGGCGGATCAGGCCCTCGATACCGCGCGCGGTGTCGATGACCTTCTTCACGTCCGGGTCGGTCTCGTACAGCCCGCGGATCTCGCCCGCCTCGCCGTAGCGCGGGTGGCTGCTGTCCGTGATGCCGGAGAGCGGGATGCCCTTGCCCATGACGTCCGGCGGCATCGCCTTGGTGATGCGGTCGCCCATCGCGTACGGGTAGCCGAGGACTCGGGAGGAGTCCTTGATGGCGGCCTTCGCCTTGATGGTGCCGTACGTGACGATCATGGCGACCTTGTCGGACCCCCACTTCTCCGTCACGTAGCGGATCACATCACCGCGCCGGCGCTCGTCGAAGTCGATGTCGACATCGGGCATGGAGATGCGCTCGGGGTTGAGGAAGCGCTCGAAGATCAGGCCGTGCGGGATGGGGTCGAGGTCGGTGATGCCCATCGCGTACGCGACCAGCGAACCGGCCGCCGAACCACGGCCCGGGCCCACCGCGATGCCCTGGCTCTTGGCCCACATGATGAAGTCCGCGACCACGAGGAAGTACGCCGGGAACCCCATCTGGATGATGGTGTCCATCTCGTACTCGGCGAGCTTCTTGTGCTCCTCGTCGTACCCGCCCGGGAAGCGCCAGTCCATGCCCTCCCAGACCTTGGACTTGAAGAAGTCCGCCTCGGACTCGAAGCCCTCCGGGATCGGGAAGCGGGGCATCAGGTTCTTGAACTTGAACATGCCCTCGGTGTCGACCCGGGAGGCGACGAGGATCTGGCTGTTGCGGCAGCCCTCCTGCCAGGCGTCCGAGGAGTCCAGCGCGTACATCTCGGCGGCGGACTTGATGTAGTAGCCGGTGCCGTCGAAGCGGAAGCGGTCCGGGTCGGAGAGGTTCTTGCCGGTCTGGACGCAGAGGAGCAGGTCGTGGGCGCCGGCGTCGGCCTCGGTGGTGTAGTGCGAGTCGTTGGTGACGACCGGGGGGATGTTCAGCTTCTTGCTGATCTCCAGCAGCCCGTCGCGGACCCGCTTCTCGATGTCGAGGCCGTGGTCCATCAGCTCCAGGAAGTAGTTCTCCTTGCCGAAGATGTCCTGGTAGTCGGCGGCCGACTTGACGGCCTCGTCGAACTGGCCGAGCCGCAGGCGGGTCTGCACCTCACCGGACGGGCAGCCGGTCGTCGCCATCAGGCCGCCGGACAGCTCGGAGATCAGCTCCTTGTCCATCCGGGGCCACTTCACCAGCCAGCCCTCGGCGTAGGAGCGCGAGGTCAGCTTGAAGAGGTTGTGCAGGCCCTCCTTGTTCCGGGCCCAGATGGTCTTGTGGGTGTACGCGCCGGACGCGGAGACGTCGTCCTTCTTCTGGTGCGGCTGACCCCACAGGATGCGCTTGGTGTTGGAGCGGGACTCCGGGGCGACGTACGCCTCGATGCCGATGACGGGGGTGATCCCCGCGTCGGTGGCCTGCCGGTGGAACTCGGCGGCGCCGTACATGTTGCCGTGGTCGGTCATCGCGACATGGGTCTGACCCAGCCGCTCGACCTCCTTGAACATCTGCTTCAGCCGGGCGGCACCGTCCAGCATCGAGTACTCGGTGTGGACGTGCAGATGCGCGAACGGCTGGTCGCTCAAGGCGGGGCCTCCGGAGGCTCTGGTGCTGGGCTGGTGGGCCGGCGAACGTGCAGGTCACAGGGGTTACCCCTGGAAATGGATGTGGCCCGAACCGCCTCGCGGGGTCCGGACCATCACTCACACGTTCACGCGTCCACTCTAGCCCCCTTCGAACGCCTTCCTCGCGTGGCCGGAAGGGCGCCTAGGTCAGCCCGGCGAGTCGCGCTGCGGCGGCTGTGCGGACCTCCGGCTCCTCCATCGGATCGTCCCGGAGGTGGGCCAGGCGGTCGCGCACGTGAGGGCGGTCGGGGGCATGGCGGACGGCGAGGAGGCGGGCGTCGTCCTGGCAGTCCCAGAGCGATTCGGCGTACGCCGTGTCCAGGCCGGCGGGGTCGAGCGCGGCCAGGGCTTCGAGGTAGGCGGGGCGCTCGTAGGAGTGCGGGGTGAGCATCCAGTAGCGGCGCAGGAGAGGGACGGCTTCGGCGGCTGCGGCGGCTGCGGCCTTCGTGCCGAAGTGGGCCAGGCCGCGCGCCATCCGCTCCGGACCGCACCAGGTGCCGTCCGCCCAGTCCCGCTTCAGCTCGGCGACGAGGGCGGGGATGTCCTGCTCCTCGCCGTGCTCGGCCAGGACGGAGAGGCCCTGCCACGCCAGCCAGCGGGTGTCGGAGGCCGCCCAGTCGCGGGCGGCGGGCACGGCAAGGGCGCCGAGCTTCCGGATGTTGCCGATCAGCAGCACCAGCGGGCGCTCGCCGTCCGCCGTGACGAGGGAGGGGACGAGCGGGATGAGGCCGGGCTCCGGGGCGCGGCGGCGGAGGACCCTCAGGGCTTCTGTCTTCTGGTCCTCCGACGTGTCCGGGTCGGCCAACAGGGCGAGGAGCTTCGGGATCTCCAACTCGGCCAGGGGGTTGGGCGGTTGTTGCTTCTTCCGGATGTCCGGCCAGGGTTCCTGCTCCCGGACGTGCGTCCGCACGGCCTCCTGGGCCTCCTCGGATCCACCGCGCGCCAGCCGCTGGAGGATCTCGGCGGCCCGGTCGCTGTCGTACTCGTCGCCGGTGGTCAGCACCTCGATGACCGGGCCGAGCGGCAGCTCCAGGTCGCGGAGGAGCCGGGCGAGGTAGAGGGAGCGGTCGTCGACGAGGCTGTCCCAGCTCCACTCCCGGCGGACGCAGGCGTAGACCAGGTCGGCGGCGGTGGCGGGATCGGCGGCGGCCCTGAGTGCGCCTTCTCCTCGGCCGCGTTGGAGGAGGCCGAGGAGAGTCTTCGGCGGTGCGTAGTGGTCCTCTTCGGTCTCCTCCGGCATGCGGCCCATCGTGCCGCAGCCCTCGGTGTGCGGCAGGTGATTTTTCCGGGCCGGGCGTGAGGGGTTCCTAGGACCCGGCCAATCGCGCCGCGGCGGCACTTTTGATCTCCGGGTCCTCCATCGGGTCGTCCCGGAGGTAGGCGAGGCGGTCCCTTACTTCGGGCCGATCCGGCGCATGCGCGACGCCGAGCCGACGGGCTTCGGACTGGCAGTCCCAGAGCGACTCGGTGTACGCCTCGGCCATCCCGGCCGCCCCCATCGCCGCCAGTGCCTCCAAGTAGACATGGCGCTCGTACGAGTGCGGCGTCCACAGCCAGAAGCGACGGAGCAGCGAGACCGCGTCGGCCGCCTTCGGGCCGAACCGCATCAGCCCGTGCGCGATGACGTTCGGCCCGGACCAGGTGCGGTCCACCCAATTCCTCTCCAGCTCGGCGAGGAGAATCGGGATGTCCTGGATCTCCCCGTGCCGGGCCAGCACCCCGACCCCGGTCCAGGCCAGCCAGCGGGTGTCGGAGGCGGCCCACTCACGGGCAGCCGACAGAGCGCGGGTGCCGAGCTTGTACACGGCAAGGGACAGCATCGGCAGTGGGTGCTTGCCGTCCGCCGTGCCGAGCGACGGGACGAGTGGGGCGAGCGCTGCGTCCGGTTCCCGTTCGTAGAGCACGCGCAATGCGTTGATCTTCCGGCCCTCCGATTCGGCGGGGTCGGCCAGCAGGTCCAGCAGCGCGCCGTTCGGCCACTCGGTCATCGGATCCGGCTGCTCCGCCTTCTCCGGGCCGTCCTCCCGCTGCTCTTCTTCCTTGGCCTGCACCCGCAGGGCCTCCCGGGCCTCCTCCGAACCGCCGAGCGCCAGCAGCTCCAGCACGCCGGTGGCCCGGTCCCGGGTTTCCTCGCCCAAGGCGAGCATCTCGATCACCGGCCCGAGCGGCAGCCCCAGGCCCCTGATCAGCCGAGCGAGATAGAGGTGTCTGTCATCGACCTGTGGGTCCCAGCGCCATTCCCAGCGGATGCAGCCGTAGACCAAGTCGGCGGCCGAAGCCGGGTCCTCGGCGGCTATCAGCGCGCCCTGCCCCCGGCCACGCTGCAGGAGGCCGAGGAGGGTGTTCGCCGGTGCGTAGTGGTCGATGTGCATGGGGTCCATCGTGCCCGCAGCCCCCGGCGCACGGGCGGCGGGGGCCGGCGGGGGTCAGGCGTCCTCGTCCGGAGGGGACGCGCGGAGGGCGGTGATCACGCCCAGGGCGACGGTCGCGAACGCGAGGGAGAGGAGGACGGCGAAGGCCGCCCCGATCAGGAATCGCACGGACGGTCCCGCTCGGCGTCGAGGAGCAGGGTGAGGAGGTTGAGGAGGGTCGAGACCGGCGCCGTGTTGAACCGGACGAGGACCCGCCCGTCGAGCGTGCGGTCCGTCGAGGCCGACGGCCAGACCAGCCCGAACTTCTTGCCACGCTCGTGGAGTTCACCGAGGAGAGCGAGGACGTGCTCGTCCCGGTAGCCCCGGATGCGCGGATCCGTCGGCGTCATCGGCCGACGCCGACGCTTCACGCGACGGAGTCCAGCTCGAACCAAACGAGTTTGCCCCTTTCCTGGAGGTCCACGCCCCAGCGGTGCGTGAGGCCCTCCACGAGCTGGAGCCCCCGGCCCGACTCCGCGAGGAGGCCCGGCATGCACCGCTCCGGCATCGTCGGGCTCTCGTCCGCGACGGCCACCCGGAGCGTGCGGTGGATCGCGAGGATCTGGACGACCGGCGCGGGGGTGGCGCCGTGCCGCCAGGCGTTCACGAGGAGTTCGACGAGCGCGAGCTCCCCGTCGGCGATCACGGCGGGCGGGTACCCGACCCGCCCCATGGCGTCCCGGAGGGACTGCCGGGAGATGGCGAGCGAGGGCGTGTTGAGGTTACGCATGGGAGTGCTCCCGAGATGCGAAGAAACTGCTTGACAGCAGCCGGAGTTGACGATCCATCGGATCGATGTGACACCGACCATAGCGCAGAACTACTTAATTTTAGGTTGCTCCGCCGAAGTTCCCTCTCCCGAGGGACAGATGGCCCCATCGAGCGCTGGCGAGGCAGACTGACTCCATGCCTGGTCGTCAGAACCCAACCCTTCGTCAGCGCCGTCTGGGCGCCGAGCTACGGAAGATGCGCGAGCAAGCCGGCCTCGGCGGCAGCCAGCTCGCTCGCACACTCGGAGTCAGCCCTGCCCAGGTGACGCAGTTGGAGAACGGAAAGACCAGCGTCAGCGCGGACCGACTCCGAACGATCACGGCAGCCTGCGAGGCTGACAACGATCCACTCATCGACGCCCTCAACGGCATCATCAGCACGCGCGGAAAGGGCTGGTGGGAGAAGTACCGCAACCGTCTCCCTGACACTCTTCTCGCATCTGCCGAACATGAGGACTTTGCTACAGGCGTGATCAGGTCTTGGACCTCAGCTATCATCCCGGGTCCTTTGCAGACTGAGGACTACGTGCGAGGGGTATTCAACCGCCAAATCCCTCCGCTTCCGGCCGACGAACTCGACCTACGCATCGAATTCCGTTCGGAGCGCAGAAGGAAGGTGCTTCAGCACCCACGCAAGACACTTGAGGCCTTTGTGCACGAGTCCAGCCTGGTCACACGCTTCGGAGGCACCGATGTGCTGCGGAACCAGCTCCTCTCCCTGATTGACGACTCTCTCAGGGAGGATGTGAGCATCCGCGTCGTCCCCTTCGCCGCTCACACCTATCCAGGACCGATCGAGAACCTCGTCTACTCATTCGGGGAGGTTCCCGAGCTTGACACGGTCGAGGTGGAGTTGTCGCAGGGCCCGGCCTTCGTCGATGATCCGAGCGAGCTTGTGTCCTATCGCAAGGTCTTCGGCCGCATCGAGCGAGCCGCCCTCAACGACGAGGATTCGCAGGACCTTATCCGGCAGACAGTCGAGAAATTGAAAGGCTGAGATGTCTCAGAATCAATGGCAGAAGTCGTCCTTCAGCAGCTCCGGCGACAACTGCGTGGAGGTCCGTACCTCAGACGGGGTGATCGAACTCCGCGAGTCCGACGAGGGCCACCTCATCCTCCGCACCGCCCCCACGACCTTCGCCGCCCTCCTCCAAGGCATCAAAGCCGGAGAGTTCGACCACCACGCCTAATGGGATTCGACGGGCCGTGAGGGAGACTACGGCCCGTAGCCGCCAGCAGGTGAGCACTACTCTCACCGGAGCCGTTTGAGCTCTGTTGTC